>JAUJLZ010000047.1 GCA_030447125.1 Acidimicrobiales bacterium | reverse complement strand
CTGGTGGGAGGAGGCACGTCGTTCATGCGGCCCGGCGAGGTCAGCCTCGCCACTGCTGACGTCAAGGCCCCTCATTTGGAGCCGCGCATCTAGTCCGTGAGCCGCCCGGTCTCGTGCGCCCGGGCCTGGCGTGACGTGGTGTGGCGGGCCTAGAGGTTCCGCAACCTCTGCTGAACCTTGCGGACCTCGGCGTCGAACTCGCGCACCGCCTTGTCGACGGCCTGTTTGATCTCCCGTTCGGCCTGCCGCTGGGCGGCTCGGGCCTGCGCTCGGATAGCCGCGGCGTTTCTCGTGGTAGCCATGGCCCCGTAGCTTACAGCAGTGTGATTACAGGTACAGGCGTTCGAGGGCTAGCCGGCGACGTCGATCACGAACAAGACCGCGAAGATCGCCGAGACGATCGCGATCACGGTGATGGTGGTCAGTAGCCGGCGGATGGTGACCAGTTCGCTGTAGACCTCCAGCAAAATCTCGTCTTGGGTCACCTCGTCGTCCACGGCGCGCAGCGTAGCTACGGCCTAATCGACTAGCCGTCCTACCTGGTCAACAAGTAGGTGATGCCGGAGCCGAGGACCGCGCTAACGACCGCGACGACCAGCCCGACAACCAGGGCGTCCCGGTTCCGTCGCCACCAGGACCGTTGCTCCCGGCGGCGCTCGAGCACCACTACGCCTTTGTGCGTCATCGCCCAGATCGTGTACCAAAACCACGCCAAGGTTGGAATCCACGCGGCGTAGAGCACCCTTTGCTCGCTGTCCAGCACGACGCCGGTCAGAGCCAGGAACACCAGCAGTGACAGATATCGGACCCTTTCACTCAAGGTCGCGAGCTTCCGTCGCCGGCGCCGCATCAGGTCTTCGATCTGAGCGAGTGCCCCGCGGTGGCTGATGTCACACCGGCGCGCCCTCAGGGACACGACGACTGGTGAAATGTGGAGGTACAGCGACGAGAGGCCGTCGAGTGCGAACCAGACCAGCTCTCTGAGGTCTTCGGGTTGCACCTCATGTAGCTCGCCGACGGTGTCCACGTCGACGGCACCGGCCTGGAGGCTGACCGTTGGGTACGCCTTTCGCAAGATGGTGTCAAGCTCTTCGAGGTCGTCCAGATACAGCCGGACGGGGTCAATCCTCGGCTGAAGGTCCGGCAGCCTCTGGCGGACGGGCACAGCGCCAGGCTAACGGCGAGCAAATCACAACCACGTAAGACGCCGACGACGGCGCCCCTGATCGCCGACGCTCGGCGGGCCGTGACTACGTGGCGACGGTCCTTTACGACGTCGGTAGTCGACCCCTCGAGCGTAACACAACCGCAATGAAGCGTTACCGGTTGACCTACCATTTCGCTTGTACTAGTGATATAGTTGCACACATGGAGACGCAGGACGTCAGCGCCAGGGTCGCCGAGGTCCGGGCGGAGGTTGAGCGAGTGCTCACCGAACGCGCGGAGCGTCGCCGCCGTATCGGCCTGGAACGCTGGCAGGCCGACGGCGTCTACACCGGCCCCGTCCGCAGCGAACGCACCGGCGACGTCCAGATGCTCAACCTCTGGTGGCGCGGTCAGCCGGAGGCCGGCCCATACGACACCGACAGCTCGCCGGGCGAAGCGTTCCTACGCGAGAACTGGCGGGCGCTGGTCCGGTACGTCCGGTTCCCCTACACCTGGGACGACGCCGCCGCGGAGGCCAACCTCGCATGGCTCGAACACCGCAGCATGTGGGATGCCGTCAGAGGGATGAACGGGAACAACCCGCACCGGCTCGCCCGCTTCGGCGAGGTCGAGGCGTTCGACGCCGTCGTGGCGATGTCGCAAGACCACGGCCGCCACACGTCCAGCGACGCCGATGCGACGCACCCCGACACCGATGTCGCCACAGGGAACGAGCCGTTCGCCGGTCTGTCCGGTGAGCGGGCCGTCGACCCCGGCGATCGGGCTGCCGACCGCCGCCCGGTCGACCTCGACGACCTGGTCACACTGACCGAGCGCCAGCGCCAGATCGCCGCCATGGTGCTCGGAGTCGACGGGCCGACCATGACCGAGGTCGAGGTCGCCGCCGAGCTGGGCATCACGCAACAGGCGGTGTCCGACGCCGTCCACAAGGCGGCCGCTCGGCTCTACCGCCGGCCGAACCCGAACCGCGAGCGGCCGGTCGACGCTTACACCGGGAACCCGGACCGGCTGCGCCTCGAGAACAAGCACCGGGCGCCCGGACCCACGGCGCCGGCGCCGCATCACCTGGCCGAGCGCCGCTACGGCCCCGACACCTGGCAGCCGAAGACGGTCGAGTACGTCGAGGTGTCCTGGTCGGGCGGGAAGACCTATGAGATATCGAGGTGGGAGCACGATCGCCCCGGCGACCCCGACGGCAAAGGTGTCCCGACGGTGCCGTGGGACGGCGAGTGGCACGAATCCTGGACCGGCAACCGACACAACCTCGGCGTCCGCCGCCCGTACGAGGCGAGCGAACGGCATAAGGCACTGCTGCTCGCCGGGCTGAAGTGCTTGTTCCCGCCGGACTAGTAGGGGTGAGAAGGGAGGCGAGCCGATGACGACCGACCGACCGACCGCGCCGTACGTGCAAGGCGGAGTGCTGCGCTGCACCTGCCGCCGCCCGCTGGTCCGCCTGGCCCGCGACGGCCGGGCCGTCTGGGAACCGACGGCCGGGCAGTCGGCCGAGGCGTGGGAGGCCGGCCGGCGCTTCGGTCCGGACGCCACCACCGCCGCCGAGCCGTTTCGAGCCCGAATCGCCGAGGACGCCGACGAGCTGCCGGTACGTCTGGCGTGTCACCCTCGCCGATGCGGCCTGGTGTGGGAGGCGCCCGCGGTCGAGCTATGGCAGCTCGCCTGGGCCGCGGCCGAGGGGAAATCGCTTGTACCGACCGCACTAGTAGAGGTGAAGGGAGAAGGACCAGCGCTGACCGGGTAACGGCCCGGCGGCAGGCTCGAGACCTGCCAGCGCACGAGGGAGGCACGGCCTCATGAGGCCGAGCCGACAATGTCCCGATGAGACTGTCATGGCCGTCGACTGGCGGCCGCTCACGGGGCGGGCATAGCGGATAGCCAGGAAACCGCGGTAGCGCCGGCGAAGTGCGGCGCGGAGACCGACCCTCATGCTGTACGCCACCCTGGCCGCTCCGGCGGCCGTCCCCGATCTCGCCGCGTCCGCGCGCGAGCTGATCGAGCGCACGACCACTAAGGCGGGACTCGCCCCGACCTGCCAGGACCCGGCCATCGTGGCCGCCATCGCACGGGTGCTTCGCGGCACCGAGGCGGTGAGCGTCTGATGGCCACCACCAAGACGCTCCAAACCAACCTCACGCCCGAGCAGGCCGAGCGAGTGTTCGGCCACCTCGGCGTCAAGTCCGCCCGGCCCGGTCGTGGCGGCCGTCATGGAACGCCCTGGACGAAGGTCCGTCTGTTCCGGGCCGTCGACGAGCAACGGCTCGACGAGGCCGTCGCCGGGGTGCCGCTTGCCTTGGTGTGGACCGTGAACGCCGCCAAGGCCGACGGGGTGGTGAGCGACGATGGCTGACACCTCCGCCGCACCGCGCCCCGAGCCGACCGATCGCCAGTTCCGGGTCATCGACCTGCTCGATATCCGGTCGGGCGACCCGGCCGACGACGTCTGGGCCGAGGCCGTATGCCCGGCCCACGACGACAACAGCCCGTCGCTGGGGGTCAGCATCGACCCCGGCGACGGGTGGCTGAAGTTCAAATGCCACGCCGGGTGCACGAGGCCCGACATCCTCGCCGCGCTCGGCATCACCTTGGCCGACCTCGGCCCGGCCCGCGCCGGCGCCGAGACGGCCTACCACTACACCGACGCCGCCGGCGAGCGCCTGTTCGACGTCGTCCGCTGGGACTACGCCGACGGGTCCAAGAAGATTCGCCCCCGGCGCCTCGACGGCACCTACGGCTACCCCGACGGGCCGCGCCCGCTCTACAACCTGCCGCGGGCGGCCGAAGCGGCGGCGAACGGCTGGCACGTCTGGATCGTCGAGGGCGAGAAAGCGGCCGAGGCCGTCAGCCGCACGATGACGATCGCCACGTGCAACCCGGGCGGTGCCGGTAAATGGCGGCCCGAGCACACCGAAGCGCTGCGAGGCGCCAAGGTGACCGTCGTCGCCGACTGTGACAAGGCGGGCCGCGACCACGCTCGGAAGGTGGCCGCCGCGCTCGACGGGGTCGCCGTCGAGGTACGGCTCGCCGAGCCTCACGACGACCCCCGGCCGGGCTGGGATATCGCCGACCAGCTCGAGGCCGACCCCGACGACCTCGAGCTTCACGACGGGCTGCGCTCCGGCCCTGAGCTGGCGGTCGTCGCCCCGCTGCCCGGCGCCGGCCCTAAATCCGACGGGGACGACGACTGGGACGTCGCCTGCCAGGTGGTCGCGCTACATCGCGGCCGCCTGGCCTATGTGCCCGAGACGGACTCGTGGCGCCGGTGGGAAGGCGGCCGGTGGCAGGAAGTGGGCGCATCCGGGCCGGCGCCCGAAGTCACCGAGCGCCTGGCAGGCGTCCGGCGCAAGGCGACGTGGTCGGCCATGGTGTCGGTGACGAACTTCACGAAGTCGTCGCTCACCGTCTCGGCGGCCGACTGGGACCACCTGGCCCCGACCGAGCTACCCGTCGCAAACGGGGTGCTCGACCTCGTCGCTGGGACGCTCCGGCCCGAGGCGCCAGGCGACTACGTGACGAAGCGTGCCCCGGTCGAGTGGCAGGGGCGCGTCTGGTCCGGCGCGCGCCGGTGGCTCGAGCACCTCGCCCGGTGCCTCGACGCCCCCGAGCGGGACTATCTGCAGCGGGCGCTCGGCGCTGCCCTGGTCGCCACGCCGAAGACCGAGTTTCATTTTCTGCTCGGCTCCGGTGGGAACGGCAAATCCGTGGTCGTCGGGGTCGTCAAGCGGCTGCTCGGTCCGCTGGCGACGACCATCCACCCGTCGGTACTGGCGCCGGCGGCCTACAACGGCCAGGGCAGCTACGACCTGGTCAAGTTGAAGGGCGCCCGGCTGGCCGTGGCGTCGGAGCTAGAGGCCGGCGCCCGGTGGAACGCCGCCGAGCTGAAGCGCATCACCGACAACCAGGAGATGTCGGCCCGGGCGATACGTCAGGCGCCGATCGAATGGATGCCGACCCACAGTTTGTGGGTCACCGCGAACCATAAGCCGTCGGTCCCGGACGCCTCGGATGGCTTCTGGCGCCGGTACCGGGGCATCCCGTTTCCTCGGACCATCCCGACCGGGGAGCGTGACACCGAGTTTCCCGACATCCTCGCCGCCACCGAGGGGCCGGCGGTGCTCGCGTGGCTGGTCGATGGGGCGCAGCGGTGGATGGCCGAGGGCCGGCGGCTGTCGTCGACTCCGGCCATGGCCGCCGAGGCCGGCGAGTACCGGGCCGAGGAAGACGCCCTAGGCCGCTTCCTCGACGACTGCTGCGAGCTGTCGGCCGGCGCCAGCGTCGGGGCGACGAAGCTCTACCAGACGTACGCCCGGTGGGCCGAGAGCCAAGGCCTGAGGCCCTGGACTGAAACGACCTTCGGGCGAAACCTCGGCGATCGGGGCTACAAGCCGGGGCGCCGCAAGCACGAACGGCTCCGCACCGGATTGACGCTGACCCCGGCGGCCCAGTCATGGCTGTCGAAGCGGTGACGGGTTGGCCGACGGGGTGACGGGTTGGGTCGGCCGAGCGCCCGAAATGTCCAGTTCGGGTGACGGGTTACCCGTCACCAAATCGGCAACCCGTCACCCAACCCGTCACCCTGTTTTCGCAGGTCAGAGCATGTTTTCGTCGTCGGGTGACGGGTGTGACGGGTTTTCCCTAATCCGCCCTCACGTAGACCTCGTTTCTAGGGGTGGAACGGGATTTTCGCTCTAACCCGTCACCACCCGTCACCGGCGCCCGGTTCCTCCGGCTGAGGCGCCCCCCGAGCAACACCGCCCGTCCGCCGGCCCGAGGCTCCACGCTCGGCTACCGGCGGACGCGGCGCCCACCACGCCGAGGCAATCCCGCCTCCGCGTTCCCCGCATGAAAGGCTACGTCATGACACTCACCACCTGTCCGATCCCGCACGCCAAGGCGCCGGAGCTGTTCACCCCCGTCGCCGAGGCGTTCGGTATCCGGTCGCTGTCCGACGCCTGGGACTGCGCCCATAGCGTCACCGGCCGGCGCCACACCGGCGGCTACGAGCGGTGGGACTGCTTCCCGCCGAAGGTCGACCACGCCGAGACGTGGAACCTCGCCGGCACCGCCCGGCGGCTGCTGACCTATCACCCGTACTGGCCGCCGAAGGCCGAGGCGTTCGACGCCCGGTGGGGTACCCGCACCGTCGTGCTCCCGCCGTCCTACTCGTGGTGGAACCCCGGGCCAACGGCGAACGGCGGGCACACATGGCTCGTCCTGGTGGCCGACCGGCGAACCGAGCGGTTCCCGGCGTGGGCGCTTGCCGAGGCGGTGACGCCATGACCGGGTGCGGCCGGGCCTACCTGATCGTCCCGCCCGGGTGCTCCGCGCTCGAGGTCCGGGGCGCTGACCCCGCGGTCCCCGCCGTCCAGGCCCGAACCGTGCCCGGCTGGCCGCCACGGTGGGCCGTCACCTGCCCGTGGTGCGCCCGCACCCACGTCCACGGCGCCGCCGCTGGGCACCGCGTGTCGCACTGCGGCGGCTGGACGCCGGGCTACGTCTTGGTCGAGCCATGAACGGCCGGCGCCTCCCGGCCATGCCACCCCGACGCTTCACCTCGGCGGAGGCTCGAGCGCTGCTCGACGCCCTGACCGCGGAGGACCTTCACCGGCTCGCCCGGCGCCTCCGTGGTGTCGAGCGGGCAGCCGCCAGTGGGGCATTCCGCCCCGCCGGCACCGACGGCCGCCGTCAACCCGACGCCGGCACCTACCCGAAAGGTACAGACACCCCATGAGCATCATCGACAGCATCCCGGGCGGAGACATCATCCGTCTCGAGCAAGAACTGGCGGACCGGCGAGCAGCGATCAAGGCCAACGCCGACGCCCGCGCCGCCCGTGAGGCCGAGGCCAAGGCGGCCGCCGAGAAGATCGAGCGCGCCCGCAAGGCCGCCCGCCCCGCCGGCCGGCGGCTGCGCGAGGCGGTCCAGCTCGACCTCGCCGGCACGGTCGACGAGCGCCGGGCGCGGGTCCTGGCCGAAACCCTCGGCGTGGAGGTGGCTCCCGCCGCGTTCGACCCTGACGGCGTCGTCGACGTCGACGGGATCGTGCTCCGGGTCGCGGTCGGCGGTCCGCCGTCGTTCGGCTACGGCTCGCCGCTCGCCCGTGGGGTCGCGGTGGCCACGGCCGCCGAGGCCGACGGCACCCCGGCGCAGTGGGTCCGGGTCGAGTCGCTGGCCGAGCTGGCCGACCTGACGTTCACCACCACGGTCCCGTTCCTGGCTGCCGACTGGCAAGCGAAGTGCCGGGCCGCAAACGAGGCGGCCCAGCGGGCGAACGACGCGCACCGGGCGAAGCTCGAAGCCGAGCGCCGCGCCGACCGCGGCGGCGAGCCGGTGTTCGCGTCGTACGGCACCGACGAGACCGGCCGGCTCATCGTCGGACCGCTGACGCCTGAGGCTGCCCGGGCCGACCGGGGGAACAGCCGGTGGTAGCCGAGGCGCGTTTCTACAGTCCCGGCGACCGAGACCTAGCCCTACGGGTCCGGCTCGACCGGAAGCTCGGCGACGTGCCGGTCTACCGGGCCACCGGCGACGGCCTGAGCACGTCATCGGTGTTCCGGCTGCTCGCCGAGCTGCGGGCCGCCGGTCTCGACCCGGTGTCCCTAGTCGGGCCGACCGTCACGTTTCGCGACGGGACGACAATGCGGGTCGCCTGGCGCGACCGGCCGCGGCCGCTGACTGCTGACCGGCAGCTCGAGCACCGGGACGCCCCGGAGCCCATGATCGGGCCGCGGTAGGCGCAAGTCCATAGCTGGGGTGCCCCGGGGGTCAGGTCTCCGGGGCGCTCCGGCATCCTTCTACCTGACAGGAGACAGACATGGGATCACGAGGACCGGTACCGGGCCGACGCACCCAAGCGCCGAGCGCCGACCACGAAGACGACGCACCCGGGGGACCCGCCGCCCGGCTGGAAGTGCTGCGCCGCGCGTTCATGACGGAGGCCGAAGGGCAAGCCCGCAGCGATGTACTGACCCGGCTCGACCGGGCCATTGTCGTACTCGAGCGTGAGCTATGCCTCACGCCGATGGCGCGGGCACGGGCGAACGTACCGCCCGCCGACGAGCCGGACGAGCTGGACACGTGGCTCGAAGCGGTGACCGGCTGATGGCCGACTACCGCTGGCAGGACTACCTGCGAGAGGCGCCGGCGAACTGCGAGGCCGAGGGTCGCCGGTTCGCCAGCCGGTCGCGATCGCCGGAAACGGCGCGGCGGGTCATGGGGCACTTCACCCGGAAGGCGCAACGGCTCCGCGAGGTGTACGCCATCGGGCACCCGGCGCCGATGCGGGCGCTCGCCGACGCGTTCGACGCCGGAGCGGCCGGGATGCGGCGGAAGCATGACCAGCTGCCCGCCGGAGCGCGTCTACGGCGCGGCGGGCTGGGCGAATACCTGCGCGCCATCATCAGTCGCCACGAGGAAACGGCGTTATACCTCCGTCTCGCCGCCGACGCGCTGTCTCGGCCGATCCCGGGCGATTCTCGGTCCGTTTCGTCCGATTTCGGCGACATCAGCGGGGTCCCGTGGGAGGCCGAGCCGGCCAACTCCGGAAGCGATAGCCCGGATCGCGGAAACTGATTGGTGATCGCGCGCGATTAGGACGGGGTGAACCGCGAAAGCTCTGAACTTTCGTGGCATTTCACCCCGCCGACGTCGCCGCTCGCGCGTGTGTGTCGAACGAACGACTCTCGACGATCAGCCGTCACGCAACCCACTCGACCTCGACCCTCGACGGGTCGAAGGTATTCCGACCCCGGACCGCGACGGGTCCGATCACGACCCGCCGCACCACCGCGGACAGGATAGCACGACGTACATCGAAGTCTCCGTCCGCCCACGCCTGGCGTAGCCCGGGGGCAGGGGCCGGCAGGCGGGGGGCGGGGGCAGCCTCGGCCCGGAGGCGATCTATCTCCCGCTCGAGCTTGGCCCGCAGCGACCGGAACGTCGAGGCCGACAGCTCGCCCGTGACGTAGTGCGCTTCTTCTAGCCGGGCGAGGCGCTCCTCGGCCCTGGTCAGCTCGCCCGTCGACGGCATCGGCGCCGGTTCGTCGAGCGCCGCTTGCAGCTCAGGGGTGTCGAGCCGGATCAACGCTGCCTCGGCGACCAGCTCCTCGAGCGGCTCGGCGACGACCCCTAGCCTGCCGCACCCATTGAAGTTAGGCCCGGAGATGCATACGTACTTCCTCGTGCCTTCCGCCGTGGGCCGCGAGTGCAGCCGCCCACCGCACCGGCCGCAGTAGATCATCCCGGCGAGCAGATACCGCCGCGCCGGTCGGCCCCCGTGCGTGGTCCGGCGGGGGTCCGACAGCACGGCCCGCACCGCTTCCCACGTCTCGCGGTCGAGCGCTGCTGGCCAAACGGCGGGATACAGCCGCCCGTGATGCTCGCGCAGTCCGGCCACCCGCGGCGCCGTCAGCACTCGCCGGGTCGTGACGGTCGACCAGCGCCGGCCGCCTACACCGCGCGCCGTCCAGTCGGCGGTAATCGACCGCAGGCTCGCACCGTCCAGGACGCGCTCGGCCGCCGCCGCCAGCTCGGCCCGCTCGGCGGGGTCGTCCTGGCCGAACCTGGCCGGCCCGCCGCTCGACTGGCCGCGCTCGGCAAGCTCTAGGTGCTTCCGTCGGATACGCCTGGACTTCGATTCAGACTCGGACCGCGCGACGGCGCCGACGATCCGGGCCGACAACCGACCTTCCGGGGTCGACAGGTCGTAGTCGCCGGCGGTGACCGTCGAGACCGCGGCCCCGGCGCGCTCGACGACCGTGATGAAGGTCTCCAGCTCGGCGGGGGAACGGTGGAGCCTGTCGGGATGCCAGGCCACGACAGCGTTGACGACGCCGGACTCGAGCGCCTCGAGCACGCGGCGGTAGCCCGGCCGAGGTTTGCCGCTGTACGCGCTGACGTCGTTGTCCACCTCGACGGCGGCGACCTCCCAGCCGAGGCGCTCGCAGTGCTCCCGACAGTCGCGCTCCTGGCGCTCGACCCCGGCCCGTAGGCCCTTCGGGTCCGAGCTGATCCGGCAGTAAATGGCCGCCCGGGTCGTCATCGGCGGCCGAGAACGTCTGTCTTTCGCAGCCCGGTGCCGGGCAGGCTGACAGTCCGGCGGCGCTTCCCGTCGGCGCCGAACGACAGCCGGAAGCCTGGTACGCCGACCGACACCGACAGCCCGCGGCGGGTAATGGTCACCCGGACCAGCCCGCCGAGCATCGACTTCGACTTACGAAGCGTCCAGCCGGCCATCGGGGACCTCCCCGGTTAGATGTCGCCTGCCAAGTGAGGTAGCCTAACGCCCCCAACTCGGGGCGTCCTGTTCATGGACGAGCTCGCCGAGTTCGCCCGCAATGTGCTC
>JAUJLZ010000291.1 GCA_030447125.1 Acidimicrobiales bacterium | reverse complement strand
CCGCCTGAGAGGCGTATGAGGTCGCCGTGAGACTGCCTCAATGTCTTCGGCCCAAGGGGGCCGTATCTTTAGCGGAAGTCAACGGAGGCCCCACGCCGAACCAGAAGTGACGAAGTCCCTGTCAACGCACCGACACCCTGCGACAGCCGATGTGTTGGCGGCGTTGGTCGCCCTGGCACCGGCGAGGTGGTGGCCCGGCTGCTCACGGTCGGGTCGTCGCCGGTCCTGGCCGTGGGCCAAGAGGTCATCGATCGTGTGCCACCGGCGGTGGAGGACGCCGCCATCACCCTCTTCAGTACCGCCGACATGCGAAAGGACCGGGAAGCCGGGCTCGAGGAAGCCCGGTTGCGACGCCTCGCCAACCGTCGAACGCAGCGGCCGGCAGCGCCGCCCAAGGGACCCCGCGATGTCGGCCAATCGAACCGGGATCTCCGCCAGGGCCATGGCAGCTAACGCGAAGTCAGAAACACGTCAGCTCATCGATTACCTACGGCGGCGAACCTGGACCCACCCGTCGCGCTCACGCGCCTCTCCGCACGGTTCTGGGACGGAAGCCGGCCCTCTCACGACCGCTCCGTCCTGCAAGCGGAAGCGGCTTCCGTGCCAAGGGCATGTGATGCACCCGTCGTCCAAGGTGCCCTGGTCGAGCGGGCCGCCACGGTGGGTGCAGTGGAGGGCGAGGATGCGGAGCTCATCGCCGTCCGTTGCGATGAGAAGGGCATCCTCACCGGCGGCTGCCCTTGCCACGCCCACCGCCCGCACCTCTTCGGAGCGCAGCACCGGCGTCCACTGCTCAGGCAGCTCGACCCGCCCTGCTGAAGACACCCCGACGGAGCGGGCGAGGGAGAGGTGGCCGCCGAGGTAGCCGCTGATCGTTGCCGCAACCCCTCCTCCGATGCCGAGGCTGATGCCGAGCTCCGTTCGCTGACGTCGTCGAGCGGCTAGGGAGGCTGCGTACAGCGACCACGCGGTTCCGTTGAGTACGGCGTGCACCACTCCGACCCGCCGCGGCCCGACCCCGGTGTCGACCCACTCGGTGGCGCCCGCAGCTGCAGTGGGGAGTGCGGCGAGAAGCCCGAACGCGATGAGTCGTTCGCTCGCCACGCGTGCGCCGCGTCCCCCAATGAGGTCGAGCAGGGATGCGCTCATCCATGCCCCGAGAGGAAAGTCCGTCAGGAGCGGGTGCAGCGAGTGGCCGAGCCAGGACCCGGTGAGAGCGTTCTTGAGAGGGCCGGGTTGGATGAGCCGGGCGACTCGGCGGTGCAACGTCTCGGCCACAGGGTCGAGCGCGGTGGCTCCCTCCAGACCTGACGCCGCCCGGTACAACCTGTTCCCTGTTCGAGCCCCATCCATTGCCCCTCCTTGTCGCTCCTCGGTGGTGACCACGGCCCCGACGCCTCGTCCGAGCGCCAGGTAGCCCCCGAAGTAGTCCCCGAACGTCGCTATGGTGCCGCGAGAAAAGCAAGGCCGACGCCGAGCCCGTGTCGATGACGGCGGCGCGCCATGTACGACAGGCCGTAGATGCCGGTGGCGGAGGCGACGGCGGCGCCGTGAACGAGACCTGCCCCGCGTCCGCAGTTGGTGCGGGCGCTCCCGCTCCAGTCCGCCACCCCGGTGGCTAGTGCCGGGGCGGCTGCGACAAGCCCGGCGCCGAGCAGACGGCGGGCAGCTGGCCGGGCCCGGGAGCCGGCGAGCATGTCGAGCACCGAGGTGCCCAGCCATGCGGCGTGGGGCCAGTCCGTCACCGGTGGGTGGAGAGCGTGCCCGAGCCAGCGCCCGCGTAGCGCAGCGGCAAGGGGTGACGGCAGTCGCTGAAGGCGGGCTGGCAGCGGGCCCGCGAGCCGCTCGAGTCGCCATGAGCCAGCGAGGCGCTCGGTGGCGGCGTAGAGCAGCGACCCTCGTGTGGCCCTGGAGCCGCCGCTCCCGCCTGTACACCTTCTGCATGTCACAGCTGGATCGGCGGGGCTCACGGCAGTGCTGGTGGGCGGCGTGATCAAGAGCCGATCAGCGACCCGGCGGCCACTGCGGTAACAAGCCCGGCGAGCATGCGGCAGCCGGCCGGCCACCGGGCAGCGCGCTGGTGGTCGGCGCTCACCGGCGGAGGATATCGCGCCCTTGATTTGGCTCGCCTTGATGGCATGCGTCCATTGTGACCCCTGGCTTTTCCTGCTTGGTGAACCCTTAGAGCCGGCCAGCGCACGTCGTCGGCGTGCTCCGGGACGGCCATCGTGGAGATGTCCAAGCGCTCCGGCGAGCTCGACGCCGTGCTGCCGGAGCTGGAGGCGTTCTACACCCGGGACAACGGGCTGCGGGCCCGGGGACGCCAGGTGGCGGCCTACATCACCCGGGCGCCCAAGGACGAACACGGCGCGGACCCCGATGCGCTGCGCCCCTGGTGGGCGGCCCAGCTCGACGGGGGCGGCTTCACCGCTCGGGCCGTCGAGCGCTGCTACGACCGCCAGGCCGTTCCCGCTCTGGTCACGGAGGAGCAGGGAAGGGTCAACGCCCTCCGCTTCGACGCTCTCTACACCACCAGGCCATGCTCGGCGCCGAGGAGGGCCTCTTCACCGCCTACGAACGGGGCCGCCACGCCGGCGCCGGGGTGGTCCCCGCCGCCGGACTCGACGCCGTGCTGGCCGCCCGCCCCGACCTGGGGGAGGACCAGGTGGCCTTGGCGGGCTCCATCTGCACCAGCGGCCACCGCGTCCAGTGGGTGCTGGGACCGGCCGGCTCGGGCAAGACCTAGGCCGTGGCTGCTGCCGCCCGGGCATGGGAGGACGCTGGCTACCACCCCGAGGTGCCGTCGCGCAGGGCACGGCCACCGAGTTGCTCCGGGACGCCACGGGGATGGACTGCTCCACCGTGACAGCCTGCTCTTCGCCTCGACCATGGCTTCACCACGCTGGACGCCCG
>JAUJLZ010000290.1 GCA_030447125.1 Acidimicrobiales bacterium | reverse complement strand
CCGGGGTCCTGGTCGAGGACCGGCTCTTCGCCACCCTCGACCCCCGGGCCCGGCGTCTCGACCTGCCCGGCGGCGAGGCCGTGGTGGTGTCCGACACCGTCGGCTTCGTGCGCAAGCTGCCCCACCAGCTGGTGGAGGCGTTCCGCTCCACCCTGGAGGTGGTGGCCGAGTCCGACCTCCTGTTGCACGTGGTCGATGCCGCCGCCCCCGATCCCGAGGGTCAGCGCAGCGCCGTGCGCACCGTCCTCGACGAGATCGGCGCCGGTGACGTCCTCGAGCTGCTGGCGTTCAACAAGGCCGACGTGGCCCCGGCGGAGGCACGACGTCTGGTCGAGGCCCATCCCGGGTCGGTGGCGGTCTCGGCCCTCAGCGGCGAGGGGATGGACGACCTGGCGCACGCCGTCGGCGACCGGCTGCGAGCCCTGGAGGAGGTCGTGGAACTGGTCGTGCCCTACGACCGGGGCGACGTGTTGGCCGCGGTGCACCGCGATGGCGAGGTGCTGGTCGAGGCCCACGAGGCTGAGGCCACCCGGGTGCGGGCCCGCCTCGACCACGCCGGGGTGAACCGCTTCCGCCCCTACGTGGTGGCGTGAGCACCGCCTTCTCACCACCGGCCTACCCTCATGACCGGCTGGCGGCCCTGGCCGCGACCGCCCGGACCCACGACGGGGGCATGGTCGACCTCTCGGTGGGGATGCCCCGGGACCCACCGCCTCCTGGGGTCCTCGAGGCCTTGGCCGCGTCGGGGGCCGAGCGGGGCTATCCGCCGTCGATCGGCAGTCGGGCCTTCAGAGAGGCGGCGACGACCTGGTTGGCTCGACGCTTCGGTGTCGACATCGCGCCCATGGACGTGGCCGCGTGCATCGGCACCAAGGAGTTGGTGGTGGGCCTGCCTCACTGGCTGCGCCTGCGCCGGCCCGAGCGGGACAGCGTGTTGTACCCGGCCGTCAGCTACCCCTCCTACGCCATGGGCGCGGTGCTGGCCGGGTGCCGGCCGGTGGCCGTGCCCCTCGACGACCAGTGGCGTCTCGATCTGTCGGCGATCGAAGACGACGACGTGGCCCGGGCCCTGTGCCTGTGGTCCAACACCCCGGGCAACCCCGCTGGCGGTCTCGACGACCTCGACGCCGTGGCCGACTGGGGGCGGTCAACCGGAGTGACGGTGCTCTCCGACGAGTGCTACGCCGAGTTCACCTGGGACGGCCCGCCCCGGTGCATCCTGCAGTCGGGCCCCGAGGGCGTGTTGGCCCTGCACTCGCTCTCGAAGCGTTCCAACCTGGCCGGGCTGCGAGCGGGCTTCTACGCCGGCGACGCCGAACTGGTGCGCTACCTGGGTGAGGTCCGAAAGCACGCCGGGTTCATGGTCCCCGGCCCGGTGCAGGCGGCGGCGGCGGTGGCTCTGGGCGACGACGCCCACGCGGCCGACCAGGCCAGGCGCTACCGGGTCCGTCTCGACCGGTGCCGGGCGCTGCTGGCCGACGTCCTCGGCGTGGAGGTCGACGAGCCCGGGGGCGGGTTCTACCTCTGGGTGCCGGCTCCCGGCGGCGACGCCTGGGCCTTCGCCTCCCGCCTGGCCGCCGACGCCGGCTGCCTGGTGGCCCCGGGCGACTTCTACGGGCCCGCCGGCGCCGGGCACGTACGCCTGGCCATGGTGGTGCCCGAGGATCGCCTCGACCTGGTGGCCCGACGCCTCCTGGCCACGGGCACGTGAGGGGTGGGGGTCTCGATCGACCTGGCGATCGTCACCCGCAAGGTTGCGGCCCTAACCCGCAGGAGGTCCGTCTGGCCGTGCGGGCCAGTGCCGCCCGCCTGGCCCTGTTGTTGCGGTCGGTCCGTCACCCCGATGCCCCGGCTCTCGGCACCTGGGACCTGACCGAGCTGGCCACCCATGTCGGCCACGTGCTCGAGGGACTGACGAAGCTGGCCTGGGGCGAAGGTCCCCTGATCGATGACCTGGCCGAGCTCCCCGGGTTCACCACCATGCTCGTCGACGGCGAGGGCGAGCGTGACCTGAGCGTGCTGGCCGAGCGCATCGAGGCCAGCGCCACCACCTTCGTCCAGGTGATGGAGGAAGCCGCTGGGGGGCCGCCGCGTCCCTGGCTCGTGCGGGGGATCAACCTTCCGCCCGAGACCCTGGCTGGCCACGTGCTGAACGAACTGGTGGTGCACAGCTGGGACATCGCCCGGGCCGAAGGTGTGGCCTGGCCCGTTCCCTCCCGCCACGCGGCCTTGGTCCTCGAGGTCTTCCTGTTCCCGATCATCGGCCGTCTCGGGCGCGCCGTGGTCGACCAGGAGGCGGCTGCGGGTGTCGGGGCCACGTACGACATCCGCATCCGGGGTGGGGGACGGTTCCTCCTGCGATTCGGCGGTGGAGACGTCCTCGTCGAACCTGTTGCCCCCGGCGCCGAGACACCGCCGGTGCCGGTCGACTGCCACCTGTCGGTCGACCCCGCCGCGTTCCTACTGGTGGCCTGGGGTCGTCGGAGCCAGTGGCCCGCCATCGCCCGGGGCCGGTTCGTGGCCTGGGGCCGCCGCCCCTGGCTGGGGCCCAGGCTGCGACCGTTGCTGCACAACCCCTGAACCGCTCACCCCGTCACCACCGCCAGCCCGGAGGTCGAAGCACTACGGCGAAACCTGGTCCTCTAACGTGGCGCCGATGGCCAGCCTGGAGACCCAGATCGACGAGTTGTGGGAACGGCGAGGCGAGCTCGTGCCCGGCGACGCCGATACGGGGAGGGTGGTCTTGGAGGCGGTGGGCCTGCTCGACACCGGGGCGGCCCGGGTGGCGGAGATGGGCCCCGGAGGCGACGTGGTGGTCCACGAGTGGCTCAAGCGGGCCATCCTGTTGCTGTTCCACCAGTCGCGCATGGACACCGTGGAGGTCGGCCCCTTCGAGTTCGCCGACAAGATCCCCCTCAAGG
>JAUJLZ010000289.1 GCA_030447125.1 Acidimicrobiales bacterium | reverse complement strand
TGGCCCTCGACGTCGATCGCCCCGACGCCGACGTCGTGCTCGCCCCCTACGTCGCTCAGGTGGCCGCTGCCGGCGCGCTGCCCGTCGTCGTCGCCTCGGGCCGCAAGGGCCACCGCCACCTGCTCGCCCGCGTGCCCCGGACCGTACGGCGCAGCATCGAGGCCCGAGCCCGCCGGGAACGCCTCGACCGCATCGACGTCCGCTCGGGGAACGCCCGCCTACGCCCTCCCCTGTCGCCGCACCGCCTCGGGTTCACGCCGAGGCTGATCGGGACCACCCCGGCGGCCGCCATCGCTGCCCTTGCTCCGACGACGGGGCTCGAGGAGGCCGAGCCCCTTCGCTGGGACGACCTGCTGCGCTCGGGGCAATGGCCGATCGGGTACCGGGGCCGCCGATCGGGCTCGGAGGTCACCTTCGCCGTCGCCCGGGGCGCCATACGGGCCGGGTGGGACCGCGAACGCCTGCGCCTCGCCCTGGCCGATCCGGCCAACCACGGCGGCGAGTGCTACCGCCGCCGGGTCGCGCAGCGGGGCCAGCGCCAGGCCGACAGATGGCTCGCCGAGGATGTCTGGCCCGACGCCGAGGAATCGGCCAAGCGCCAGGCCATCACCTGCCGCGACGACGTGCTGGCCATCGTCGACGAGATCGACGAGGCGGTCGAGGCCGAGCGCTGGCCCGGCGTAGGAGGGGCGTCCATGCGATCGGTCCTGCTGGCCATCGTCGACGCCGGCCGGCGCCAGGGGTCGATCCGCCCCTACGCCTCCCACCGGGCCCTCGCTGAGGCGGCCGGGGTCAACCGCTCCACCATCCCGGGGGCGACGCGGCGCCTCATCGAGGGCGGCTGGCTGCAGGTCGTGCGCAACGGGGGGCCGAGGACCGTCGAAACCGGAGCTGAGCGCGTCGAAGAGCCCCAGGCGACGACGTGGCGTCTCCTCACCCCCCCCACCACCGACAGGGGCGCGCGTAGTCCAGCCACCTCTACCGGTACAGGGGGGTGTACCACCCGTGGGGGGACTACGCGCGCCCCCCTCCACGACGCCTGTCGCTGGGGCAACGGCCAGCTCCCCGAGGACGAGATCCCCACCCGCCGAGGCCTCGGGCTCAACGTCCCCCGCGTCCTCGCCGCCCTCGCCGATGGCCCACTGCGGGCCTCCCAGGTCGCCGAGGCGGTCGCTATGGATCCCGGACACATGCGAGCCCGCCTCCTGCCCAAGCTCGGCGCCTACGGCCTGGTCGTCCGCCTCCCCGACGGGCGCTGGCAACGCTGCGAGGACGTCGAAGGGCGCCTCGATGCGACCGCCAAGGTCCTCGGGCTGACGGGCAAAGCGGGCCGACAGAGGGCCCAGCACGAGGCCGAGCGCGACGCCTACCTCGACTGGCGGGTCGAACGCCGCCCCGAGCGTGCCGCCGCCAAGCAGCGGGCCATGCACCCAGCCCCGCCCCCCGTCGACCCCGAGACGGGCGAGATCGCCGACCTCTCGATGCCCCCGCCGGCCCCGCCGCCCGGCGTCGATCCCGCCACCGGCGAGATCACCTACCTCGCGTGCGCCCAGCAGGCCCGCCAAGCCCCGCTACCGCCCCATCAGCCAGCCACCAGGAGGATCGCAGGATGACCGCCACCGCCCGCCCCCTTCGCCTCGTCGGGCCACCCCCGTCCGAACCCGACCCAGACGCCACCGCCACCGCCCTCGCCGGGCTCTACGACCACATCTGTCAGGCGGTGCGCATCCTCAACAGCCTCCCCGCGGAGCCCCTGCGCCTGTCGGCTCTCCGTTCGGCCCTCAACCAGGCCCACAGCGACGCACTCGACGCCATGCACGCCGCCGAGCTCCTGGCCGAAGGCGCCCCGCTGGCCGACGTCTTCCCCGACGGCAGGCCCCGCCCCGACGCCATGACGCCTCGCCAGGTGCTCTACCTGGTCGACTTCGCCCTCGACGGCCCCGAGCGCGCCCGCCGTGCTGCCGAAGCAGCCGAGCAACGGGCCCGCCATGCCGAAGCGATCGCCCGCCACAACGCCGCCCACGGCTTCCACGAGCCCCGCAAATGCGCCGAGACGACGAGGGCGGGCGCACCCTGCAAGGGCTCAGCGCTTCCCTTCCTCGAGCACGCCATCTGCCACCCCCACGCCTCCGAGGCCGACCGAGCCGCCAACGCCGCCGCCGACAAGGCCTACTGGTCGACCTTCCCGGAGCAGGCATGACCGAGCGACCGATGACGTCGAGGGAAGTGGCCGTCGAGATCGTGCAGAGGTTCTGTCGGGAGGCCCACCCCAAGCCCGCTCAGTCCTTCCCGACCATGGTGGGCGTCGTCACCAAGCTCCTGCGGGCCGGGTGGTCCCCATCCCAGCTCATGGCGGCCCTCCCGGAGTGCTGGAACGTCTCCGTGGGGGCCCTGACCGTCACCCTCAACAAGCACAAGCAGGAGCGCCAAGCGTCCGGCGGTCGAGAGGTCATCAGCTCGGCCGAGGGAGACGCCGTGGTCGCCGTCAGCGACGCCGCTGACGCAGCGATCCGTCTCACGGTGGAGAAGATCCCCGCCGACTCCATCCCCGAGGCCGTCTTCGACGCCTTCGAGGCGCTGGGCCGCGCCCTCGACGCCCTCGAACCCCTCCGCGGCCGCATCACGGTCGCCAGGTACGAGCGCGAGGCCAAGGCCGCCCGGGCGCACCAATGACCCCCCGATCGTCCCCGGAGACGCCCGTAGGCGCCCGTCTCAGCGCCTCCGGGGGCCGCCGAGCGGTGATCGCCCCGGAGACGCCTGCGAGGGGCGCAGACGGGGACGCTGCGCACGTTCCCGGAGCACGAGCACGGGGGCTCAGCGCGTGAAGCTGCCGCCGCCCCAGCGGTGCACTGCCATGGCCGCCAAGACGGGCGCGAGGTGTCGACGGTGGCGGCTCAGCTTCGTCCCCCGCCTCGTCTGCCTCGGGC
>JAUJLZ010000046.1 GCA_030447125.1 Acidimicrobiales bacterium | reverse complement strand
ACGGTGCCGGCCGAGGCGGCTCGCACGGCCAACGTCTACGCAGAGACCTACATCAACACTCGCCGAGACCAACTGATCGCCGAGCTCTTGGCGGCCGGCGAGCAGGTGCAGATCAAGGTGGACGAGTTCGACCAGCAGATCCAGGCGCTCGACCAGCCCCTGGCCGACCTCGATGCCCAGATTGCCGCCGCCGAGTCGGGATCCCGCCAGGCCCTCGCCGCCGAGCGGGCCCGCGTCGAAAAGGAGACGAGCGCCGAGCGCACCGCACTGCAGGCCCGCCGGGAGAGCTACGCCAACCAGCTCGACCAGCTCCAGCTGGCTCGCAATCTGACGGAGACCGGTGGCGTCCGGCTGGTGTCCAGGGCCGTGGAGCCGGCTGAACCGGTACGACCCACGCCCGCCCGCAACGGCCTCTTGGCCCTGGTGGTCGGGCTCATGCTCGGCGTGGGCTTCGCGTTCCTTCGGGAGAAGCTCGATGACACCGTCAAGAGCAAGGAGGAGCTGGAACGGGCGACGGGTGGCCTCAACACCCTCGCCCTCATCCCCGTGTTGGCCGAGTGGAAGGATCGCACCCGGCCCCAGGTGGTTTCGCTGGACGACCCGTCGTCGTCGGTCGCCGAGGCCTACCGGTCGCTGCGCACCTCCGTGCAGTTCATCGGCTTGCAGCAGCCGGTGCAGGTCATCCAGTTGACGAGCCCCAACGCGTCTGAAGGCAAGACCACGACCTTGGCCAACCTGGGAGTGGCACTGGCGAACTCAGGGGCGCGGGTCATCATCGTATGCTGCGATCTCAGGCGCCCACGAGTGCACGAGTTCTTCGGCCTGACCAACACCATGGGGTTCACCTCGGTGCTCCTGGGCGAGATCCCCCTCTCGGCTTCGCTGCAGAAGATCCCGGCCCAGACGGGGCTGGCCCTGCTGGCGTCGGGCCCACCGCCGCCCAACCCCTCGGAGCTCCTCGCGTCGCAGCGGACAGCCGAGGTGCTGACTGCGCTGCGGTCGGAGTGCGACGTCGTACTGGTCGACAGCCCGCCCGTGCTCCCCGTGACCGACAGCCTGGTGCTCTCCCGGGCGGTGGATGCCACCATCCTGGTCGGCACTGCGGGGCGGACCACCAGCAAGGAGTACCACCGGGCGGTGGAGCTCCTGCGACAGGTCGACGCCCCGCTGATCGGCTCCGTGCTCAACGGCGTCGACGAGGAAGGCCTGTACGGCTTCGGCTACGGCTACGGCTACTACCGGGGCGACGACGACGTTCTGGCCAGCGATGCGGAGGCGCCGGGGCGCAATGGCGATGGGACGAAGAAGGGGATGCCCAGGGCTAGCGCGTACGAGCGACGTTGATCGGGGGCCACCAAGGACCCAGATCAGCCTCTCCGGTTGCCTTCAAAAACGGGGTAGAGAAGATGCCTAGCCCTGTCCTCAGGGCGAGCCCGGCCGGTCCTTGGTGGCGGCCGCGATCTGTCGGGCCCGGTACCACGAGCGAAGGCCCCGAGGGGCCTGCCACGGCACCCACATCAGCCGGTAGAGGTAGCCGGCCACCAACCCGAGTCGGCCCCGGCGGGCGGGAGGGAACCACAACCGGACGAACGACGGAGTGGGAACCAGCTCCCGCCCCACCAGCGAGGCCTTGGCTCTCAGCCCACGGGCTCGGGCGACCCGGTCGAAGGGGAGGGCCAGCTTGAGAGTGGAGGAAGCCTGGATCACCAGCTCGACCGAGGCTTCTGTGGGGACATCGAGCTCGTCGGCCAGGGCCGCTCCCTCGGGGACGAGGCGCAGGCCGACGCCAAAGGCGGGCAGTCCGTCGAGGAGCTCGGCGAGCCCCATGGCGGCTCGCCATTCGGCGATCTCCAAACGGGACAGGGCCCGGGCGAGGTCGTCGAGCGTCTTCTGCCTGCCTGCCTCAGCGTGGAGGACCACATGTAGGGCGAGGGCGGCGGGCGCCAACACCTCAGCCGGGCTCCCTCCCACGAGGGCCGGGGCCGCCAGTGACGAGATGACCTCCCAGCACCGCGCCGGCGGCGCGCCGAGGCGCCCGGACAGGGTGTGGTGCAGGTCGATGGCGGGTGATCCCGGCCGGTCCCAGTTGGTGGCGTGGTCAGCCTGCTCGCCGGCAACCGCTCCGGCACAGCGCAGCACGTAACCCAGATCGGCGAGCACCTCGCCGGCCAGGGTCAGCTGACCGGGTGCCACCAGGAGGTCGACGTCGACGTAGGACCGGGAGCCACCGTCGTCATACAACCAGCGGGCGAAGGAGGCCCCCTTGAGGAGGATGGCCCGCACGCCATGGGTGCGGAAGGCGTCGATCACCTGCGCGGCCGCTTGGTCGACCATCAGGCCCTTGACCGTCGCCAGCATGGCCCGGCTGGTTCCTACGTCGTCCACCGCCACCGTAGGCTAACGACTTCCGAAGCTTTCGAGTCGCACGGAACTTGGTAGGTCGGAGCCCGCTTCCGACTCGAGCGGCGGTCGAGGGCCGGTACCATCATCCCGTGACCCAGCCCACCCCTGCCCAGGAGAACGACGGAGATGGAGGCCTGGCAGGTAGATCGCTGCGTTTGCGGGAGGATGCGGTGGACTGGCGGGAAGTCGAGGGCGAGGTGGTGGCGCTGGATCGGATCAGTTCGACCTACCTGGCCATCAACGCCGCCGGAGCGGTGCTGTGGCCCGCCCTCGTCAGGGGAACCGGCGAAGACGAGCTCGTCGCCCTCCTGCTCGCCGAGTTCGCCGTTGACGAGGTTCGGGCTCGGGCCGACGTGGAGGCTTTCGTCTCCATGCTGGCTCAGCGCGACCTGCTCGAGCAGTGAGCGGGGTGGGGCTCAGCACGCCGCTGGCCCTTTGGTGGGCGGAGAGGACCGCTCGCCAGGTTCGCCGTGACCTCGCCAGTCATGGCCTCGAAAACCTCATGGTGGCCCCGCCTCCCCCGCTTCCCCAACGTGACCGGCGGTGGGTCGCCGCCCTCCTCAGGATCCGCCGGCGGACGTGCCTGGTCCGCTCGGCGGTGCTCCAGGCCTGGGATGCCGCCCACGGGACGCCGCGCGACCTCATCATCGGGGTGACTGCCCCGGGCGAGGGCTTCCAGGCCCACGCTTGGCTCGAAGGTGAGCCTGCCCGAGCGTCCCGTGGCTTCACTGAGCTAAGCCGGCGTCCGCCGCCTGCCGCCCCAGCTATCCCAACTGGCACCACTCGGGGATCCGCCTCCGAGGGGCCCGCCGCGATGGCCGACGGCTCAGGCCGCGATGGTCTCGGACAGGCGGTCGATCAGCCGCGGGAGGTGGGCCCAATCCCGTGAACGGTGCACCCGCCACATGGGCATGCTGACGAGTTCGAGCAACGCCGACGCGGGCACACCCAGCTGCCGGAGAACGAGGTGGAGGCGCAGGATGTCCAGCCGATCGGCCAATGGCACCCGCTCGATCGACACCTCCTCGCCCACCGCCAGCACCAGGAAGCCGGCGAAGGGAACCTCGGGAGCCACGTCGGGAATGACGAGGCGAAAGCGCTCTCCCTTGCGCACTACCACCAGCCGCTCCCGACCCAGGTGCTCGGCCGCGGGGGGGCGGAGATCGATGATCCTCGGCCCGGCCAGGGCCGTGCGGCCGTCGAGCACCAGGAGATCGTCGGACAACACGCCGTAGCCGGCCTCGGCCAACCAGGCGACGGTGGTGCTTTTGCCCGCTTCCTTGGACCCGAGCACCCCCCAGGCGGCGCCGTCGGCGACGACCGCGCTGGCGTGGAACGGCAGTCGGCCGTCCCAGCGGGCGAAGAGGCGGCTGGCCGTGCTCAGGCACGGGTGGGCCACCTGGTGGGCCTCGGGCGCCTCACGCTTGCAGAAGCGGGCGATGCGCCTGACACGGTCCAGTATCATGTGCCCGCCGTCCAGGAGCGGTATGAGGGCCTCGTCGGGGGCGAAGAAGCCCACGGCGGGGAGGTCGGACGACGGCGGTGCCCAACACAGCTCCACCTCAGGCCACCCCTCCTGGGCCGGCAGCAGCAGGCTTCTCGCCAGGGCGGCGACGGGACCGGGGAAGGTGAGCCCGTAGGCTCCCACTGGTACCGTCTCGGGTTCTGGACGCGACGGCAGGAGGGGTGTTGGGAAGGTCGAGCTTGCGTCCAAGCGCCGAGACGCTACCAGCCGACGGGCGCGAACCAGACCTTGGCGTCCGCGTCGTCGGGCTGGAGAAGAGCTTCAGGGGCCACGTTGCCCTCCGCGGGGTGGATCTGGAGGTGCCCTGGGGCGGCATCGTCGCCCTCCTGGGGCCCAACGGCGCGGGCAAGAGCACCCTTTTGCGCATCCTGGGCACGACCGTCCTGCCCGACCGGGGCCGGGCCGAGGTGGCCGGCCACGACGTGGTGGCCGATCCCGGCGCCGCCCGGCGGTGTCTGGGGATGGTCCTGGGCGAGGAGCGCTCCTGGTACTGGCGCCTGAGCGGGCGGGACAACCTGCAGTTCTTCGCCGCCCTCCATGGCCTGCGCCGCTCCGCCGCCCGAGCCCGGGCCGCCGAGCTGTTGGACGGCGTGGGCCTCACCGAGGCGGCCGACCGGCGCTTCGACCGCTACTCGTCGGGGATGCGGGCCCGGCTGTCGCTCGCTCGAGCCCTGCTGTGTGAGCCGCCGGTGCTGCTCCTCGACGAACCCACCCGCACCCTCGACCCGGTGGCCGCCTCCTCGTTCCGCGAAGAGGTGCGCCGTCAAGCCGACGCGGGGCGGGCCGTGCTCTTTGCCACCCATGACCTCCACGAGGCAGCCGCGGTAGCCTCCCGGGTTGTGATGATGGTCGGCGGCTCGGTGGTGGTCACCACTGACGACCCCTCCGACGCTGCCGGCCTCGAGGACCTGCTGGTGACGGCCGTCGGCGTTGCAGCTGGCGTGACGCCAGACCGATGACCGCCGTCCCCCTTACGGCAACAGCAACGGCAGGTCGGGCGTCGGCGAGGCTGTGGTTGGCCGCCTTTGTTCGCCGGGACTGGAGGATCGCCCGCTCCTACCGGCTCCAGTTCCTGCTCGAGATCTTCGCCGTCCCGATGGCCCTGGCGATGTTGTACTTCCTGGGCCGTCTCGTCGACCGGGGCAGCCTCCCGTCCGACGGGAACTTCAGCCAGGGCTACTTCGCCTTCGCCGCCGTCGGCCTCGCCGTGCTCGGGATGGCCCAGAGTGCCCTGAGCGCCTTCTCCGCCCGGTTGCGCACCGAACAGACCACCGGGACCTTCGAGACCCTGCTCTCGTCGCCGGTGTCGCCCTCGGTGGTGGTCCTGGGGAGCGCTGCGTTCGACCTGCTCCGGGCCACCGCAGTGGCAGGGGTGACCGTTCTCGTGGCCGTGCTGTTCGGCCTGCGCCTCCACCTCGGCGCCGGCACGGCGGTGAGCGTCCTCATCGGACTGCCGGCGCTGGTGGCCACCTTCGCCGCGGTGGGCGTGGTGGTGGCCTCCTGCGCGGTGGTCTTCAAGCAGGTGACCGCCCTGTTGGGCATGGTCACGACCGTCATCGCCCTCTTGGCCGGCGTCTATTTCCCGGTCGACGTCCTGCCCGGTCCGCTTCGGGCGCTGTCCAACCTGTTGCCCTTCACCTGGGCCATCGACGTGTTGCGGGCCGGACTGCTGCAGGGAGAGCTCGCCGGGAGACGTCTCGCGCTCCTGGTCGGCTTCGCCGTGGTGGCGCTGCCGCTGGCGCTGTGGCTGTTCGGGCATGCCGTCGACTTCGCCCGGCGTCAAGGGAGCCTCACCCAGTTCTGATGCAGGATCACGTCGACTCCGCGACCGGGGCAGCGAACGGTGCCGCCCCCACGCCACGACCACGGCTCACCGCGCTTGAGCTGGCCTCGGGGGTACCGTTGGGCCCGCAACCAGGTGCCCCATCCCTCCCCCTGGTTGAGCCGACGACAACACCTCGGCTCGCGCTGGAGGAGGCCGTCCTTCGTAGCCTGGTCAACGGGCGGTGCGTCGTCGGGTTCTCGGGGGGTCGGGACTCCTCGGCGGTGCTGGCGGTCGCCGTCCACGTCGCCCGCCGGGAAGGCCTGCCGCTGCCCGTCCCCGCCACCCTTCGCTACCGGGACGTGCCCATGGCGGAGGAGTCGGCGTGGCAGGAGCTGGTGATCCGTCACCTGGCCCTCGACGACTGGGCCCGCCTCGATGTGGGCGATGAGCACGACTATCTCGGCCCCGTCGCTCAGCCCGTCCTGCGCCGCCACGGCGTCCTGTGGCCGCCGTACCTGTACAGCTACCAACCGTTGATGAAGCTGGCGGCCGGGGGCGTCTTCATGACGGGCTTCGACGGGGACAACCTCTTCGCCGGCTGGCGCTGGGCTCGTCTCGAGCCCGTGCGCCGGCGGGCCGTGCGTCCCGGCCCGGGCGATCTGGGCCGGCTGGCCCTGATCGCCGGTCCACCGCTCGGGCGCCGGGTGGCCGCGCGCCGCCATCGCCTGCCCTGCACCTGGCTCACGCCGCTTGCGCTGCGGGAGGTCAAGGCTCGGTGGTTCGCTCACTACGCCGCGGAACCAGTGCGCTGGGACGGCTGGGTGGAGTGGCTGGCAAGTCTCCGGGGCCTCGCCCTGGAGGTCTCGACCATCGACGTCTTGGCCCGCGACTGCGGGGCCACCGTGGCCAACCCGCTCCTTGACCGCCGCTTCCTCGCGGCCCTGGCTCGCCAGGGGGGACGGGCCGGCTGCGGTGACCGGACGGCCATCATGCAGTCCCTTTTTGCCGACCTGCTCCCCCCCGAGGTCGTGGCCCGGTCGACCAAAGCCCAGTTCGGCCACTGCCTGTGGCGAGGTGCCAGCCAGCGCTTCGCCGCCTCCTGGAACGGTCGCGGGACGGACCCCGCCTTGGTCGACGCCGGCCGGCTCCGGGCGGAGTGGGCCAAGCCCTTCCCGGCACCATCGAGCATGCCCCTCCTGCAACAGGCGTGGCTGGCCGGCCAGGCCGAGGTTGGCAGGGCCACGACGGGGTACAACCCTGTTTGACAACCACCTGGATGGGGCCTAACCTTCCGCAAGGGTTCAAGGCGGACCCAATCCCGAGAGAGAGGACGCGCGCATGCGTGACTACGAAGCGCCGACGCTGAGCGAGATTGGCTCCGTCGAAGAGCTGACCCTGCAGACCAACCTCGCCACCGTCGCCGGTGACGACACCGGTGCCACGGGTACCTAACACCGAACGAGGTCCTGGCTTTCGGGGCGGCATGTCCCTTCGTGTCGCTGCCTGAGCGCCCCCGGAAATCAAGGATGTAGCACGAGGAACAGCGACCCGAGAGGGTCGTTGTTCGCGTTTTCGGCACTGCGGCGGCGACCGGCACGTCCTCGGCGGTCGTGACGCGGTCCCTGCGCAACACCGGTCTAGCCTCAGGCGATGGTGGTTGAGATGGACCAGCTTGACGAGGCAGGCTCGGCGACGCAGTCCGCTACGTCTGCGGGGGATCTCTCACTCCAAGAGCGGCTGGAGGCAAGCGCCGGGGGGCGATGGCTGTTGCGTGGCTTCTTGGCCCTGACCGTCACCGCCCTGGTGGTTTGGAACTTTCCCGGATCGGCGATCAGGACCGGATCTCTACCGGTCGTTGAGCGCTACATCGGCGCCACCGGGCTCACGCAGGCCTGGAACCTGTTCGCCCCTGACCCTACGGAAGCCACCTCGGAGCTCATGGCCCGCATCGAGTATCTCGATGGGACCTCGGTGCAATGGGAGCCTCCCCAGGGCGGCGACGTGGTGGGTGGGTACCGGGACTACCACTGGGCCGTCTTCGCCGATCGTCTCGGCAGCGAGGGCTGGAAGTACCTGCGAGAGCCCTTCGCCCGCTGGTTGGCCAGGACCCACAGTCAGGCCGAGCGCCGCCCGGTGCGGGTCGAGCTGATCACCCGGAGCCGTCGCAACCTGCCGCCGGGAACCGACGGCCCGCCGCCCGCGTGGGAGGAAACGAGGTTGTTCACCTTGGACCTCCGCAGCGGGAGCCGTTGAGTGAAGCGCCTCCTGACGATCTGGGACGACTTCTGGTTGGTCCCCGAGCCGACGTCGACGCTGGCCGTGGTCAGGATCGCATACGGGGTGCTGCTGCTCGCTTGGGCCGCGATGCTGGGCCCCGACCTCTCCCCCTTCTTCTCGACCACCGGCATCCTGCCCGAGGGCCCCGACATCCCCTGGGCCTGGTCACTGCTCGACGCCGTCGGATCTGACACCTTCACCACCGTCGTCTACTGGTTGCTCGTCGCCGCCGCGGTCGGGCTGGTCCTCGGCTACCGCACCCGCCTAGCCGCGGTGGTGGCCTTCGTGGCCATCGTCTCGTTGTATCGGCGCAACCCGTCGGTCTTCCAGGGCGGCGATCAGGCACTGCGGGTGTTCAGCTTCTACTTCATGTTCGCCCCCGCCGGTTCCGCCCTGTCGCTCGACCGCTGGCGACGCGCTCGGGACCACTTCTGGGAGTTCCCCGAGCGGGCGGCCTGGGCCCTTCGCCTCATGCAGGTCCAGCTCAGCCTGATCTACCTGTTCACCGTGTGGATCAAGGTCCGGGGGATGAGGTGGAACGACGGCACCGCGTTCTCCTACTCCCTGCGCGTCGGCCAACTTGTTCGACTGGAGCTCCCCGCGTGGATCACCACGTCGGTGGTCGTCTCCAACGTGGCGACCTACACGACCCTGGCCGTCGAGTTCGCCATGGCCGTTCTCGTGTGGAACCGGCGGGCTCGGCCGTGGGTGTTGGCGGCGGGCGTGCTCCTTCACCTGGCCATCGAGGTGACGCTCCGAGTGGGGTTCTTCAGCCTCACAATGCTCCTCTTCTACCTGGCCTGGCTCGACCCGCACCAGGTGCGTTTGTGGCTACTCGCCCTGGCCCGACGTCAACGCCTCGTCCCCCTGGGGGCCGCCGACGGCTGACGGGAATCCCCGGAGCCGACGCTGGCCGCTGAGCCAGTATCTCATCTGCCCGTGGGCGAGCCGAGCGGCGGGGAAATCGAGCGTGCCGGCGTGGGCATTCGGTGCTCACTCTGAGTTTCGGTGGCCCCGGGACGGCCCACCCCGGCCAGGGCCCAGAGCAACAGGCCGGTCAGGCCGCCAAAGGCGAACCCAGTGGCGTTGCTCGCCAACAGCATCGCCCAGAAGGCGTACTCCGGGGGACGGGACCGGCGCACCAGCCAAGCGAGCACGCACGTCATGAGGACGGCGCCGACCACACCGACCTCGCCCAGAATGACCAGGTAGCCGTTGTCCACGGGGTTCGCTTCTCTCACCCGCCGGGCCGATGAGAACTGCCCCACCCCGAGCCCAAGGGGAGAGACGATGGTGCCGGCCTTGGCCAAGGTGCCGATGCGGTTGCGGTAGCTGACGTCGTCTTGGAGGTTGGAGAAGGTGTCGAGGCGATCTACCACCACCTCCCCCAGCGGCAGCACGAGGACCACGGCCACGACAAAGGCGGAGAGGGGGAGGATCTGTTGAGCCGGCCGTCCTCGTGCGGCGAAGGCCCCGACCAGCAGGCTGGCGACCAGCGCGAGCCACACGCTGCGAACCTGGGTCAACAGCAAGAAAGTGCTCGAGGAGGCCAGGGCAACTGCCCGGAACAGCCGAGACCGCCACACCAGCTCCTTGCGAAAGACGAGGATGAGGATCACGACGGCGCTGAGAGTGGCTGCCGTGCCTGGGGCGGGAAGGGTGCTGAAGGGCCGGAAGTTGGTGTTGCCCGGCTGCCCGGCGCTGTTGAGGTCGGCCCGCATCAACCATTCCACGTCCCAAGAGAAGGGAAAGAAGTACTGCACGATGCCGTAGAGGGCGGCGATGGAGCCGCAGGCGACCGTGGCTCGGGCAAAGGTCGAGAGACCCGAAGGGATGCGGGCGATTCCAAAGGCGGCCAGGAGGGGTACTGCCAGAGCCAGCCACCCAGCCAGGCCGGCCAGGGGGACGTCGAAGGAGAAGGCGGCCCGGATGGTGATCCAGGCCAGCAGCAGGACGGCGCCGACCGGCTTCGTCATGCGAACGCCATGGGCGGCCAGCGGAAGGGCCACGAGGAAGGGGAGGATGGCGGCGAGGTCGGCGGTGGGATCGAGAGCCGGCAGCAGCCTCCTGACCAAGGCCGAGAACACGAAAGTCCCGACGACCAGGATGATCGAGAGCCGCGGCCTGACCCAAGCGAGCCATACCATGACCGCGGCAACGAGGAAGAGGGCGATGTCTCGCCCCGGGAAGCTCGCCGTGACGGTAGGGAGCACCACGCCCAGGGCGAGGGCCACGGTCAAGGAACCGACCGGGAGGAGGCTTGGCGCCCGGAGCGGGCTGGTGGTTGTCATCGAGTGGCCACGCTTCGGAAGAGCGAGACGTAGCGTTCGGGTCGACCGAGCTCAGCCACCTCCAAGGCTCTCGCCAGAGCCCGCCCGACCTGTGCCTCACGAGCAGGCGCCGACTCGACGAGATGGACCAGGGCGTCTCCGAGGTGCTCGGGCTCGACGACGGTGCAGCACCCCGTACCCGCAGCGAGGTATTCGATACCGGGGTTGGCGGTGGCCACCACGGCGGTCCCGGCGGCCATGGCCTCCCACGCGGGAATGCCGAACCCCTCGTAGGCCGACGGGGCCAAGAGCACCCAGGCCTCGGCGAT
>JAUJLZ010000288.1 GCA_030447125.1 Acidimicrobiales bacterium | reverse complement strand
GCGAGCAAGGTGCGCCATGCCAGTGCGCCTCCCACCATGAGCACCACCAGGCCGGTGATGAGTCCGAGCGTCCGACGTCGGCGACCCTGAGGTCTGAGCTGCGCAGAGGCCGGTCCGGCACCCGCTTCCACCCGTGCGGGTTCGTCCCCGGGCGGGAGAGCGTGGAGGTCCAGATCCTCGGTGGGCGCAGGCGTTTTCCCGGCGTCGAGGTCCTCCTCGAACAGCCAGCCGGTCAGGTTGAACGCCTCCGGCTCCCGTGCGTCATCAGCAAGGCCCGGGTCGGACGTGGGGGCCGGGTCGGACGTGGGGGCCGGGTCGGACGTACGGGGCGGGTCCGACGGGGAGGCCGGGTCGTCGGTAAGGGTCGGGTCGGACGTGGGGGCTGAGTCGTCGGTAAGGGCCGGGTCGGACGTGGGGGCCGGAGCGAGGTCGGCCGTGGGAGCCGGGTCAGCCGGGGGAGCCGGATCTGGCATGGGAGCTGGATCGGGCACGGGAGCTGGATGGGGCGGGGGAACCGGGTCGGTGGTGGGGGCCGAGTCAGCCGTGAGCGCCGGGGGCGGGCCAGCGGTAGGCACTGGATCGGTCGTAGGGGCCGGGTCGGGCCCGGGGACCGGGTCGGCGGTGGGGGCGGAGTCAGCCGGAGGAGCTGGATCGGGCCCAGGGGCGGGATCGGGCGTGGGAACCGCGCCTGGCGCGGGGACCGGGCTGGCGGTGGCACCCGAGTCAGCCGGGTCGGCCGGGGGAGCCGGACCGGGCGTGGGGACCGGGTCGGCCTGGCGTTGCTCGGTCCGCCGAGGCTGGTTTCTGGCCTCGAGCTCAGCTCGGCGTTGCTCCGCCTTGCGTTGACGGGCCAGGGCCTTGGCCCGACGTTTGGCCGCCTTGCCCCCGACGTTCACGGGAGGGTCCGGCGCCTGCACGTCGGCTCCCTGCCGGCTCACGCCCGGTTCCAGACCTGGGCCGGCGCCGGTGTGACTTCGTCGTGTCGCTCCCTGCGCCAGCGGATGAGCTCGAGGAGCAGGGCGGTGAGGATGGCGGCGACCCCGGCGAAGGGCAGCCATGCGTTGTCATCGGCAGGCGCCGCCTGATCGAACGGCGGCGGGGGGGTCATGGTCGATCCTCGGACCTCGACCAGGCCGCTGGGTGCGACTCGCAGCGACTTCGCTCGGGCGCTCACCTCCAGCTGATCGAGATCGGCGATGCCCGTGTCGGCGACGACCACGCCCTCGTCCACATCGGAGATCCGCATGCCCGACAGGCTCGTCGCCGTGCGGATGCCGACGCCCCGGGGCGCCCCCCGGATCTCGCCGCCGCGCACTTGGGACCGGGGCGCTTCCAGCGCCATGCCCATCTGCGAGCTGTCGAGCACGGTGTTGTCGATGGCCACCATGTCGGCGGCGCCTCCGTAGGCCTGGAGCCCGATCTCGTGTCCCTCGATGAGATTGCCCTCGATGCGGTTGGCGGTGCTCTCCAGGCCGTTGACCCGGATGCCCACACGGTTGCCCCGCACGACGTTGTCGACTACGACGTTGTCGGCCGAGCCGAGCACCACGATGCCGTCCTTGGCGTTGTTCTCCACCAGGTTGGCCTCGATGCGGTTGCGGTCCGAGGAGGAGTCCATCGTGATGCCGTTGCCCGCGTTGTCATAGGAGTGGTTGCGCCGCAGCACGCTGTCGCTGACGCCGCGGGAGACGATGAAGCCGTGGCTGCCGTTGCCGTAGGCCACGTTGTCCTCCACCACCAGGCCGGTCGAGTAGTCGTGGGGATCGAAGCCGTAGAGGATGTTGTCGCGAAAGACGTTCCCCCGAAAGACGATGCCGGTGGCCTCGAAGGTGTAGACGCCGAAGAAGCCGTGGGCGAAGGTCGAGTTGCGCACCTCACCGGTGGTCCCCCCGGTCCGCCACGAGACCCCGTAGGCGGAGGTGCGGTCGGAACCGAGGTAGGACATCTCGGAGTTGATCACGTCGAGCCTCGACGTCTGCTGGTAGAGCACGAAGGGTCGCCCGTCGGCGTGCTCCTCGTCGGGACCGCCGAGGTCACGGTCCCAGGAGGTCACCCGCACCCCCTCGAAGCGCGCCGTGGCCCCCAGGCCCCCGAAGAACACCGAGGGCAGGTCCAACAGGCGCAGTTGGGTGATCCGGGGAGCGGCGACGGTCACGGTCGTGCCCTGTCCGTGGACGAAGGCAGCCGCCAGCTCGAAGATCCCCGGCTCCACCTCGGCCACCCAGCTGGGGTCGGCTACGGCTGCGACCACACGCTCGAACGGCACGGCCGCCCCGGAACGGGCACCGGAGAACGGGATCCGGCGGACGAGGGCCCCACCGGCGATGAGCTCGATGCTCCCGGCCTCGAGGTGGATAACCCGTTCCCCGACGGGGCGAGGGCACGGGTAGGAGATGATGCGGAAAGGGACGTAGGCCCCGAGCTGGCGTGTGGGGTCGGTCCCCTTGTAGAGCGGGTCGTTGCCATCGGGCCGGTAGGTGTCCAACAGGCACGGGCTGGGGCCCGCCTGCTCCCCGGGTACGGAGGCGGTCGCCGGCCCCACCTCGTGAGCCGCGGCGGGGAGCGCGGCCAGCGGTGAAACCACCAACACCACCACCATCACCACCGTCCACAGCGGACGGCTCACGCTCGGTTCCACACCTGCGCCGGCGCCGGAGTGACATCGTCGTGTCGCTCCCGGCGCCAGCGGATGAGCTCGAGGAGCAGGGCGGTGAGGATGGCGGCGACCCCGGCGAAGGGCAGCCATGCGTTGTCGTCGGCGGGCGCCGACGGCTGGTCGAACCCTCCCCAGTGGTGAGACCACCAGGCCCATGACCACCATCACTAGCCACCACGGCCGACGGGCGCGGGCGGGGGCACCACGGCCTGGTGTCACGCCGGCACCCGCTCCACCTCGTCGACCTGGTCGACGACCGCCTCCTCGGTGCGGACCACCGAGCCGTCGACGACG
>JAUJLZ010000287.1 GCA_030447125.1 Acidimicrobiales bacterium | reverse complement strand
GGTGGCCTGGGCCGGCGGGGAGCTTCGGGTGTTGCGGGAGGGCGTCGTGCCCTCGCGGGCGATCCTCGGCGGGCCCTGACCACCACTGAGGTCGCCCGGCCTACCTGTCGACTGCCGCAATCGTCGACGTCGTGGTCGGCTGGGCGGTCGTCGACGAGCGTCGATTCCCGCTGGTGGTCGTGCGGTCCACCTCGGTGGTCGTGCGGTCTACCTCGGTGGTCGTGGGCCGGCTGGTGGTCGACGTCGACGTCGTGGTTGAGGACGAGGGCGCCGCGCAGGCCCGGTCATCGGGCGAGGTCGTCCCCGGTCTCGACGGCACCTGCTCGGCGCCGGGAGACGGCGAGGGTGCCGAGGGTGAGGACGGCGACGACGGCGACGACCGTGACGGTGACGGCGACCGTGACGACGACGACGGTGAAGGTCCGGGCGCAGACGTGGGGGTAGGACAGGTCGTGGTCGTGGTCGTGGCCCGTGGGGGAGCGGGGGGCTCCGAGGGTCGGTTGGGATCAGCCGGCGGGGGCTCCGGCGACCGGGGGAGGTCGAAGCCGACCATGTCGGCGGTGGAGGCGAACATCCGCTGCATCGGCGCCGGAAGGGCACCGGCGGCGCCGAGGCCGCTGACCAGCCCGAGGCCGCCGACCGCTGCCCCGATGAGGAGCTTTGTCCGCCTGGTGCGGGTGAGGAAGGGCGAGCTTGTTGACACCCCGGCCGGATCGGGAGCTCCTACCGCCCCCGTGCGCACCAGCTCGGCCAGCTCCGGGCTCATGGGCGGCATGGGCTCGGCGTCGTGGGCCCCCTGCAGGTCGGCGAACAGCGACGCGAGGGCTTCGAGGTCGTCCCGGCCTCGCGGTGCCCGGCCCCGGCGCAGTGTCTTCAGGGCCTCGTCGTCGATCTCGTCGCGTCCTTTCATCTCACCACCGTGAACGCTCTCGCCGCTCACGGGGATACCTCCTCGTCCACGAGGTGACGGCGCAGCGCCGCCAGGGCCCGGTGCTGGAGGGCCTTGACCGCCGTGGGCCGCTTCCCCAGCGCCTCGGCCACCTGCTCGATGGGCAGGTCCTCCACCACCCGCAGCAGCACCACGGCCCGCTGATCGGTCGAGAGCAAGGAGAGCACCCGGTCGACCCGTTCACGGCCCATGTGGGCCAGCGCGTCCTCCTCGGCATCACCGCGCTGCCCCTTGGTGTCCACGTCGGCGCCGTAGGCGATCTTCGGCCGCCGCACCATCCGTCGGAGCTCGTCGACCATGAGGTGGTGGGCGATGGTGAACATCCAGGATCGGAAGCCGGCCTCGTCGCCGTCGAAGGTGGCTAGACGGGTGAAGACCCGGAAGAACACGTCATTGGTGGTTCCGCCGACATCGGGCACGCCGTGGGATCGCAGGTAGGCGGCCACCCGGGGCGAGTGCTCCCGGTAGATCTGTTCCAACGCCAGGGAGTCGCCGCTGCGGGCCGCGGTAAGCCTGGCGGGAAACGAGGGGTCGCTGCCGTCGGGTGGAAGGTCCTTCGGGGCCCGCCCGCCCGTCGTCACATCGACCGCCTCTCGATCAGGAGAAATCCGCCTCCGGCCGTATCTCCGGCCCCCTGCCTGCCGTTGACCGTAGTGGTGCCCCGCACCGGCACGAGGTCAGGGCGTGCGACATCGATCAGACCGCCTGAACGTCTGGGTCAGGGCGGCACGTTGCGGCAGGGCGGTCCGGCGGGACCGTCCTGTCGTTCGTTTTCAGCGAGGGGTGGGGTGGTGGCGAGGAGGGGAAACAATGAGACGGAGGAGCCGGTCTGGTCCAGCGGGGAGGCGGACCCGCTTCGGTAGACTGCGCCCCATCGAGATCCTCGTGCTGTGCACCGGCAACCGGTGCCGTTCCCCGATCGCCGAAGCCCTGCTTCGCCACCGTCTCCACCAGCTCGGGGTCAAGGCCCAGGTGTCCTCAGCGGGCGAGTTGCCGGGCGGTGTCCCTGCGGAGGGGGGGTCGGTGCGGGCCATGGCGGCGCGGGGCCTCGACCTCGGCCGCCACCGCAGCCGGGCCTTCACCGCCAAGCACCTCGAACAGGCCGACTTGGTGGTGGCCATGGCTCGGCGCCACGTGCGCGAGGCCGTGCTCGTCCATCCCGGCGGCTGGCCCCGGACCTTCACCCTGAAGGAGCTGGTCCGTCGAGGTGAGGCGGTGGGGCCCCGCCGTCGTGGCCAGACCCTCGAAGACTGGTTGGCCGAGGTGCACGTCGGACGGCGCACCGCCGATCTGCTCGGCGACGACCCCGTCGACGACGTGGAGGACCCCATCGGCGCCGCTGATCACGTCTATGAGAACACCGCCGCCGAGCTCGACGAGCTGGTCAACCGCCTCGTCGACCTGGCCTTCTCTTCCTCTTCCCCCGACCTCACCTAGGAGCACCGACCGACATGCGCATCGCCATCGGATCTGACCACGCCGGCTTCGCCCTCAAGCAGGAGCTTGCCCGCTTCCTCGAAGAGGGCGGCCACGAGATCGAGAATCTGGGCACCGCCAACGACGAGCGGGTCGACTACCCCGACTTCGGCGCGGCGGTGGGCCGGGCGGTGGCGTCGGGCGCCAACGAGCTGGGGGTGTGCGTCTGCGGCACCGGCATCGGCATCTCCATCGCCGCCAACAAGGTCGACGGGGTCCGGGCCGCCGTGGTCCACGACGTCACCTCGGCCCGCCTGGCCAAGGAGCACAACGACGCCAACGTGGTGTGCCTGGGTGCCCGCCTGGTCGGCCCCGAGGTGGCCCAGGAGTCGCTGCAGGCGTTCCTGGCCACCACCTTCGAGGCTGGCCGCCACGCCCAGCGGGTGGACAAGATCACCGCCCTGGAGCACGACCGCCAAGGGGCCGACCGCCAGGGGGCCGACCGTCTGGAGGAGTCGTGATCGTGCCCGGCGCCGTCGACGAAGAGCTGGGGGCCATCCTCGACCTGGAGCTGACCCGCCAGAAC
>JAUJLZ010000286.1 GCA_030447125.1 Acidimicrobiales bacterium | reverse complement strand
TCGCATCGGTGAAGACGTGGTCGAGCACGCGCTGAGGCTACGCAGGGCGAGGGTCGATGCGTAGCGGCTCCCGCCGAGGGCGAGTGAACCCAGTGGGCTAGGCCGGGACCGGAGCGCGATCGTGCGCCGCCACCGGGGAGGTCTCGATGGCGGGCTCGTCGTCGACCGTCAGCGGCACGACCGGGGGTGCCGCCAGCAGCGACAGCCCGAGCCCGGTGAGGGCCGACACCCCGGTGATGCCCGCCCACAGCTCGACCGACCAGCCCACCGACGCCGTCAGCCACAACAGGGCGAAGTGGGTGAGCCACAGCGCGGCGGGGACGGCGGCGGCGAACGTCCGCATCGCCCCCGGCCGCTCGGGCGAGGGGCGCAAACGGCGCACGAGCACGTCGGCGAGCACGCCAGCGACGACGGGACCGGCCAACGTGGCGGCCTGATCGAAGCCGTCGATCGACGACGACAGCGTGGCGACGGCGCCGAAGAGCAGGGTCAGGCTGCCGAACGGCAGCGCCCAGCGGCGCAGCAGCAGGAGCGTCGGCGTCATGAGGATGACGGTGGTCAAGAGGATCGCCGCGAAGCCCCCGAGCTGCACCTCCTCGACCATCCAGGCGGCGATGTCGGCGTCGGGGACCACCGTGGGGATGAGGCGGTAGGGCCCGGCAGTGGCGGCGCCGGTGAGCCACGGCGAGAAGTCCATCGAGAAGAACGCCACCAGGGCGGTGACCAGGGTGGCCGACAGCAACGCCGGCAGCAGCTGCGCGAACGACGGCGACCGTCCCATGGGGCCCGACCAGGCGGCGCGCAGTGGACTGGACAGGATCAGCAGGCCGCCGACGAACAGCACCAGGTGGCTGGGGCTCAGCAGCGCCTCGAGGTCGACCTCGACGCCGAAGAGCTGGTGCCACACGAGGTCGCCCACGCCCCCGAGGGCGAAGACGGCCACACCGAGCAACCCGAGGCCGTAGCCAGCAGGGACAGCGCTGCGCAGGCCCGCTCCCGGTCCCAGCCCACGCCACACCACCCACGACATCCACGTGGCGGTGAGCGCGAACCCCGAGTAGAAAGCCCGTGCCACGGGGTAAAGAACGACTCCGGCTCGCCGGCGTTGTGGGCCCATCCGTCGACGAACAGCCCGATGATCAGCCAGGTCGCGAACGCAACGGTCAGCAGATGTTCCCGACGGGAGAGCTGGGGGCGGATGGCGGGCATGATCGACCTCCTCTGCGAACGAAGTGCCTTCAGCGCACGGTAGGACGGGCTCGGTCGGTGGTCATCCTCCCGCCGTACGATTTCCCCCTCCACCGCAAGGGGGAGACCGCTCAGCGGCCCGGCTCCACCACCCCCGCCTCGTAGGCGAAGATCACCGCCTGCACCCGGTCACGCAGCCCGAGCTTCATCAACACGTGGGCCACGTGCGACTTCACCGTGGCCTCCCCCGACGTAGAGGGCATGGGCGATCTCGGCGTTCGACCGGCCCCGGGCGAGGTGCTCGAGCACCTCCCGCTCCCGGGCGGTCAGGGAGGCGAGCGGGGCGCTCACGTGCTCGCCGGGAGAGGGCCGGCGCACGACCTCGGCGATGAGGCGCCGGGTGACCGAGGGGGCGAGCAGGGCGTCGCCGGCGGGCACCACCCGCACGGCGTCGACGAGGTCGTGGCGGCGGGCGTCCTTCAGCACGAACCCGCTGGCCCCGGCCTGGAGGGCCTGGAAGACATGATCGTCGGTGTCGAAGGTGGTCAGCACCAGCACCCGGGGACGGTCGTGGGCCTCGGAGGCGCAGCTCACGATCCGGCGGGTCGCCTCCAGCCCGTCGAGACGGGGCATGCGGATGTCCATCACCACCACGTCGGGGCGGAGTCGTCCGGCAGCGGTGACCGCGGCGAGGCCGTCGTCGGCCTCGCCCACCACCTCGAGGTCGTCCTCGGCGTCGAGGATGACCCGCAGCCCCGCCCGCACCAGGGGTTGGTCGTCGACGAGGAGGACCCGAATGCTCACGACGGCTCGGCGAGCGGCATGCGGGCCTCGACCCGGAACCCCCGCCCACCCGGGGCAGGCCCGACGTGCAGCTGCCCCCCGAACAGCGTCACTCGCTCGTGCATGCCGATCAACCCCTGGCCCTTCCGCTCGGCGCCGGCGCCGGCCCCGTCGTCGTCGATGCGGACGGTGAGCTCGCCCTCTCCGTAGCCGAGCACCACTCGGGCGTGGGTCGGTCCGGCGTGCTTGATCACGTTGGTGAGCCCCTCCTGCACGATCCGGTACGCCGACAGCTCCACGCCGTCGGGGAGCGGACGCCGCTCGCCCTCGACCACCAGCTCGACGTCGAGCCCGGCGTCGGTCACACCGGCGACGAGGGCCTCGATCTGATCGAGCCGGGGCTGCGGCGTGAGCGATGCACGCTCGTCGCCCTCGGGCCGCAGGGCGCCGAGCAGCAGGCGCATCTCGCTCATCGCCGTTCGGGTGGTGGTGCCGATGGCGTCGACGGCCTCAGCGGCGCGCTGGGGCTGGTCGGGCAGGAGCACCCTGGCCGCCTCCGACTGCAGGGCGATCACCCCGACGTGGTGAGCGACGACGTCGTGCAGCTCGCGGGCCATGCGGGCCCGCTCCTCGGCCACGGCTCGCGCCGCCGCCTCCTCGCGCCGGTGCTCGAGGCGCCGGGCCCGTTCCTCCACCTCGCCGGTGTACGCCCGCCGCACCCGCACGTTGTCGCCGAGGATCCAGGCGGTGGCGAACACCACGTCGTTCATGGCGATGACCACCAGGGGGGAGTGTCGCCCGACCAGCACCGCCACCACGACGGTCACGAGGGTCACCCCGGCCACGACCATCGACGTCCGGCGGCTGGACATGCTGGCGACGGTGTAGACCCCGACCAGCGCCCCGAAGAACAGCGGCGGGTCGACGACCGTTGAGGCTCCGTGCACGGCGGTCACCAGGCCGGTCACGAGCCAGACCGCCACCGGCGCCCGCCGC
>JAUJLZ010000285.1 GCA_030447125.1 Acidimicrobiales bacterium | reverse complement strand
AAGATGCACCACAACCACTTCGAGGCCATCCAGACCGTCCAGAAGCTGTCGTACCAACTGACGAGCGACGATTACAAGGCCGTCGACGTGTCGGTGCACCCGCCCTTCACCGATCTCCGCTCCGTGCAGACCGTGCTCGAGTCCGACGAGGTGCCCATCGCCCTCGGGGCCCAGCACTGCCACTGGGAGGACAAGGGGGCCTTCACCGGGGAGGTCAGCCCCTCGATGTTGGCCAAGATGAACGTGGCCTACGTGATCGCCGGGCACTCCGAGCGCCGGGACCTGTTCGCCGAGACCGACGAGATGGTCAACCGCAAGGTGAAGGCCATCCTGGCCTCCGGGATGATCCCCATCATGTGCGTGGGGGAGCACCTCGAAGAGCGGGAGTCGGGTACGACGGAGGAGCGGGTGTCGTCCCAGGTGCGGGCCGGCCTGGCCGCGGTGACAAGCGATCAGGTGGGGGACATGGTGATCGCCTACGAGCCCATCTGGGCCATCGGAACCGGCCTGACGGCAACGCCCGAGGACGCCCAGGCCGTGTGCAAGGCCATCCGGGGGGTGGTGGCCGAGGTATCCGGTGCCGACGCCGCAGGCTCGGTGCGCATCCAGTACGGCGGGTCGGTCAAGCCCACCAACACCGCCGAGCTCATGGCCCAAGCCGACATCGACGGTGCCCTGGTGGGCGGGGCCTCGCTCGACCCTGGCGACTTCTCGCGGATCGTCCAGTACCGGGAGGGGTAGCCGGTCCCCGGTCGCCCCGCTGGTAGCATCGGCGCCGTGACCAACAGGTGGCGGGACCTCTCATGCTGACGGCGGCGATCGTGGTGGTCCACGTCATCGTGGCCCTGCTGTTGGTGCTCTTGGTCCTGCTCCACAGCGGGCGGGGCGGCGGCGTGTCCGACATGTTCGGCGGCGGCATGGGCGCCTCGGCGGCCGGGTCTTCGGTGATGGAGCGCAACCTCGACCGCATCACCGTGGCCGTGGCTGTGCTGTTCTCCTTCACCACGGTCATCCTCGCTCTGCGCCTGCAGTAGTTCTCACCGCTCGTCGGCCTCCCGGCGAGCCTCGGCCAGATCGTCCATCCGGTACTTAGCCAAGTAAAGTAGTGCGGTGGACACGCCCGCTGCTTCGGCGCAGCGCAGTTCGCTCGCCCCCGTCTCGGTGGCGAGGGACATCCCGGTGGCGCCCAACGAAGCCGAGGTGGCCGCCCGCCTCCGCCTGAGCGCGACGCGTTTGGCTCGTCGCCTGCGCCAGGAGTCGGGCGCCGGCCTGACCCCGAGCCAGCTCTCGGCACTGGCCGTCGTCGACAACCGTGGCCCCCTCACGCTCGGCAACCTGGCCGATGTCGAGCGGGTAGCACCCCCGTCGATCACCAAGGTGGTGGCCAAGCTGGTCGCCGACGGCCTGGTGGTGCGCTCGGTCGATTCCCAGGACCGACGGATCGTGTACATCGCTACCACCGAGAAGGGCGAAGCGCTGATGAGCGAGTCGCGGCGGCGCAAGACGGCGTGGCTGGCGTCGCGCATCGCCCAGCTCGACGAGGAACAGCAGCGCTGCCTCGTCGACGCCCTCGACGTGCTCGACCACCTCGCCCTGGCGGAGCAGCCGTGACCGCCCTACGCCGGGCCACGTCCGACACCTTTCGGTCGCTGCACATCCGCAACTTCCGGCTCTTCTTCCTCGGCCAGTCCGTCTCCCAGATCGGCAACTGGCTGACGCTCATCGCCCAGACCCTCCTCGTGTACCGGCTCACCAACAGCGGGTTGGCCGTGGGGGCCTTGGCGGTCGCCCAGTTCGGTCCGTTGCTGGTCTTCGGTGCCTTCGCCGGGCTCGTCGCCGACCGCTCCGACAAGCGCAAGCTGTTGCTCGTCGTGCAGACGTTCGCCATGCTGCAGTCGTTCTGCCTCGCCGGGTTGGCCTTCATGGACCGACCACCCCTCGCCGCCATCTACGTCGTAGCCCTCTTCGGCGGTTTCGCCGTCGCTTTCGACAACCCGGCCCGGCGGTCCTTCGTCGTCGAGATGGTCCCCGAGGACCACATCAACAACGCCGTCAGTCTCAACAGCGCCCTCATGACCGGCTCACGGGTCATCGGCCCCGCCCTGGCCGGACTCCTGGTCACGACCGTCGGGTTCGGCTGGGCCTTCCTGCTCGACGGGCTCTCCTACGTGGCCGTGCTGGCCTGCCTCTGGAAGTTGGACCCGACGAAGCTCCGCCCCGCCCCCGAGGCCCTGCGGGGCCGAGGACAGGTGCGGGCCGGCCTGCGCTACGCCCGCAACATGCCCGAACTGCGGATCCCGCTGGTCATGATGGCGGTGATCGGCACCCTGGCCTTCAACTTCCAGACGGTGCTGCCGCTCTTCGTCACCCGTGACCTCGGTGGCGGTGAGATCACCTTCACCACCTTGATGTCGCTGGTGAGCCTGGGCTCGCTGGTAGGCGCGTTGGCCACGGCCCGGCGGGAATCGGTCGGCGTCCGCACCGTCGGGCTGGCCGCCATCGCCTTTGGCCTCGCGCTGGCGCTGCTCACGGTCGCTCCGACGACGGGGGTCGCGCTTGCTGTCGGCGTACTGGTGGGAGTGGCCAGCATCTCGTTCATGACGGCATCGACAGCCATCGTGCAAACCAGAGCCGACCCCTCCATGCGAGGCCGAGTGCTGGCGCTGCAAGCCATCGTCTTCCTCGGCAGTACACCGATCGGTGGTCCCATCATCGGCGCCATCGCCGAGGCGTTCGGCGCCCGCTACAGCCTCGCCCTCGGTGCGGTGGCCACCATCGGCGCCGGTCTTTTCGGCATCACTTCCGTCCGCCGCAGCGATCGGGCGGCAACCGTTCGAGCCCCCGTGCAGGTACTCGCTCCCGTCGGGGGCGGCGAACCGAGCCTGCTCGACCCCACCATCACCCCACGCGCCTCCTGACCGAGGGAGTACCATCGACCGTCCACGTCGGAGTGGCGGAATAGGCAGACGCGCCAGCTTGAGGGGCTGGTGTCCGC
>JAUJLZ010000284.1 GCA_030447125.1 Acidimicrobiales bacterium | reverse complement strand
AGCTCGGCCTGGCCCGGCGGGACGCCTTGCACAACCTCAAGCGCCGCACCGACGTTGCCGAGCTGTCGAACTTCGTCCTGGTGCTCACCCAGGCCGATGCGTTGGGCATGCCCATCGGCCGGGTGCTGCGCACCCAGGCGGCGGAGATGCGGACCAAGCGCCGGCAATGGGCCCGGGAGAAGGCGGCCAAGCTGCCGGTGAAGATCCTGATCCCCCTGACGCTGTTCATCTTCCCCGCCATCATGGTGGTGACCCTGGGGCCGGCCGTGCCCGGCATCGCCAACGCCTTCTAGCCCGTGAGCGCCGCCGTTGGCTTCAGCCCGTTCCGGCCGCCCATCACCGCCCTGCGGTGGGGCGCGGTGGCCCTGGGCCTGGTGCTGGCCGCCACCGCAGCCCGCCAGACCCTCGCCACCGCCGTGGGGGCCCTGGTCCTGATCGGGTATGCCAGCCTGCGCACGGCCCGGCCCATCCCCCTCCAGGAACCGTCGCTCAAGACGTCCTGCCTGGCCGAGGCCGGACTGCACCTTGCCGTGGTGGCGGCCACCGGGTTCTGGGAGTCGCCGTACGTGGTCTCCCTGCTCACCGCCGTGGTGGTGGTCGGCTTCGCCCGGGGGTTCAACGCCGCCCTGCCCATCGCCGCCGCCTCGGCCGCCGCCCTGGCGCTTCCGTACCACCTGGTCACCACCACGCCGTCCGACCGGGCCATCGCCCTCACCTTCCAGTGGGCCACCGAGCTCCTCCTGGTGGCGGCCATCGCCGGCTACGCCCGCCGGTTCTCGGTGGAGGTGGCCGAACGCCACCATCGAGACATCGACCGCATCGACCGCCTGGCCGAGGCCAACACCTTGCTGGCCTCACTGCACGACCTGGCCCAGGCCCTGCCCACCTCGCTCGACCTCGCCGAGGCCCTCGACTCGGTGGTGGCTCGTGCCCGTGCCTTTTGCGATGTGCACACCGTGGTGGTGCTCCTTCCCGACGAGGTCGGCCCGGGGTGGACGGTCGCCCGCCAGTGGGGCGTGCGCCTTCCTGATCGCATCCAGGTCGACGACCTGCCCAGCCCGCTCGCTGCGCTGGTCGGGGCACCCGCCCGGGGCCGGCGCGTCGAGGTGCACGAGGGAGACGGCCTCTTCCGTCGCTCGAGGTCGGCGCTGTACGTGCCGCTGGCCGCTCGGGGCGAGCTGATGGGTCTGTTGGCCCTGGAGCACGACCAACCGAGGTGGTTCTCCGCCCGGGACACCGAGATGCTCGACGGCTTCGCCGAGGGCGCGGCCCTGGCCATCGACAACGCCCGGCGGTTCGGGAGGCTGCGCACGACCAGCGTCGACGAGGAGCGCAGCCGCATCGCCGGTGAGCTCCACGACCGGGTGGGCCAGTCCTTGGCCTGCCTGGCTTTCGAGGTCGACCTCCTGGTCCGCCAGGCGACGACCGATGAGCTCCGGAGTGGACTGGAGCAGCTCCGGGGCGGGCTGCGCTCGGTCATCGGCGACATCCGCGACACCCTTTCGGACCTGCGCAGCGACGTGACCGAGGAACGTGGCCTGGTGGAGACGGCCGAGGCTTTCCTGGCTCGGGTGAACCAGCGCAGGGGGTGCAAGGCCGTGCTGCACCACGGCCGCTGCCAGCGGCTTCCGCTGCCGCAGGAGCGGGTCCTGTGCCGCATCCTCTTCGAGACCGTCAACCAGGCGATGCGGCGCGGTGACTGCACGGTCGAGGCGTGGTGGACCTGCGACGGCCGGGACGCGCAGCTCGAGGTGACCACCGATGTCGACGGCTTCGACCTCGACGAGGGTGCCCCGCCGGGCTCGTGGGTCCACGCCCTGCGAGAGGCGGCGGCAGGCATCGGCGCCAGCCTGGAGATCGACGAGCCAGTCGAGGGCATCTGGCAGCTCCGATGCTGCCTGGCGCCGTCACGAGCCAGTCGATGAGCGTGCGGGTGCTGTTGGCCGACGACCACAAGATCCTGCGGGAGGGATTGCGGCGATCGCTCGAGGCGCAGGGCCTCGACGTGGTGGGTGAGGCCGCCGACGGCGAAGAGGCGATCGAGATGGCCGAGGACCTCCGCCCCGACGTGGTGCTCATGGACGTGACCATGCCCGTGCTCGACGGTGTGGAGGCCACCCGCCGCATCCGCCAGCGCCTGGCCGAGGTGCGAGTGGTGATGCTGACCATGCATGCCGACGAGACCACCATGGCCCGGGCCATCCGGGTGGGCGCCGACGGCTACCTGGTGAAGGACTGCTCCTCCGACGAGATCGCCGAGGCCCTTCGACTGGTCGTCGCCGGCCAGACCCCGGTGTCCCGACAGATCGCCACGTCGATGCTGGCCGAGGTCCAGGCCCTGTCTCCTGGCGGCCCCGAGGAGGTCGTCTCCAAGCGGGAGGAGGAGGTCCTCCAGCTCATCGCCGACGGATGCTCCAGCGCCGAGGTGGCCGACCGGCTCTTCATCAGCCAGAAGACGGTGAAGAACCATCTGGCGTCGATCTACCAGAAGCTCGACGCGCGCGACCGCACCCAGGCGGTGCTGCGGGCGATGCGCATGGGGATCGTGCGCCTGGGCTGAGCGTCGAAGAAGGGCCGTTCGGCCTATCCAGGAAGGCGCTGCGGACACCGATCACTTGAGCAACAAACAAGCCCCACCCGGGGCCGGAGAGCCAAGGAGAACCCCGATGAAGACCCAGTTCCGCTTCCTGGTCAGCTACCTGCAGGCCCGCCTCAACACCGACGAGCGTGGCGCCGCTCTCGTGGAGTACGCCCTTCTCGTCGCCCTCATCGCCGTGGTGTGCATCGGCGCCCTGACGGTGCTCGGCGGCGGCATCAGCGACAAGTTCAGCGAGGTCAACAACGAGATCGCACCCACCCCGACGACCGCAGCTCCGTAACCCAGAGATCCACCGCGAGAGAGGCGGGCCCTTCGGGGCCCGCCTCTATCGCGCGTGGTGCGATCCGCCGTTATGGCGTGGCCTCGACCGGGGTCCAGCTGCCGAGGGATCCGAGAACCACCGTGAGGGGCTC
>JAUJLZ010000283.1 GCA_030447125.1 Acidimicrobiales bacterium | reverse complement strand
CTGGTTCGGCGGCGACTTCTACAGGGTGCCGCTGCGATAGATGACGTCGTCGGTGAGTTGGTTGTCGGGGCCAAAGGTGTAGATGCCGATGCTGGCTTCGGTGGGGTCGCCGTCGTCGCTGAGCTCGATGGGCCCGCTGACGCCGTCGTAGTCGATGTCGGTGCCGGCCTCCACCAAGGCCTTGCAGTCGGCGAAGGTGGGGCACTTCTCGCCTCCCCGGGTGACGTCGGGCAGCACGGCGGCGATGTCGCGGCCGGCGTCGCTGCCGGCCACCTCGGCGGCCAGGGCGGTGGTGACGACGGCGTCGTAGGCCTCGCCGGCGTAGCTGAAGGCGGTGAGGCCAGGGTCGGCATCCAGTAGTCGCTGACGGAACGCCTCGCTGGTCTCGGCTCCGGGGATGGTGCCCGAGATTCCCTCGAGGGTGCCCGGGTCGAGTCCCTCGCCCAGGTCGTTGGTGGTGTTGCCGTCGACGGTGTACACGTTCTTGGTGTCGGGGCCGATGCCCTGTTCGATCAGGGTGGAGATGATGCGCCCGGACTCCACGAAGCCGATGACCACGATGGCGTCGGGGTCGGCCGAGACGAGAGACTGGACTTCGGCGTCGAAGTTCTGGGCCTGGGGGTCGTAGATCTCGGTGGTCACCACCTCGCCGCCCGAGGCCTCGATGGTCGAGGCCACGTTCTCGGCCAGGCCCTCGCCGTAGGGGTCCTGCAGCGCGATGATGCCCACGGTCTCGTTGCCCTCCTCGATGATGTGCTCACCGAGGATCCGGCCCTGGAGGACATCCGAGGGGGCGGTGCGGAAGTAGAGCCCGTCGTCGTCGTAGTCGGTGAAGTCGGGGGAGGTGTTGGCCGGGGAGTACTGCACCACGCCGGCGCCGGTGATCTTGTCGATGACGGTGAAGGACACGCCCGACGACGCCGCGCCGATGATGACGTCGACGTTCTGGCTGAGCAGGCGGTCGACGGTCTGGTTGGCGATGTTGGTGGAGGTGTCCCCCGAGTCGCCGCCGGTCACTTCGACGGGGTTGCCGAGCACGCCGCCGGCCGCGTTGATGTCCTGGACGGCCAGCTCGACGCCGGCGGCTTCCGGCGGTCCCAGAGCAGCCAGGGTGCCCGTCTCGGGGAGCAGGGTCCCGATCTTCAGCGTCCCGTCGCCCTCGTTGGCGGGGGGAGGAGCAGCATCGCTCGGCTCGGTCGGCCCGGGGTCCTCTGCGGACGGGGTGTCCGCGCCCTCGCCGCACGCAGCGGCCACCATCATCAGGGCCAGGAGCAGCGCCAACAACCGCCAGGGGGCTCGTGAGGATCGCATCGTGCACCTTCCGCTCGGTGCCCGGGGGGAGGGCGAGTCGTGTGTGTTTCGAGGGTAGCCCGCAGGTGAACGGCAGGGGAAGAGCGCTGGCCGGCGCCGGCAGGGCAGACTGAGGACGTGATCGCCCCCCCACCAGACCTCGACGGCCTGCGCCACGGGCTGCGTCGGCTCCAGCGGGTCGTGGTGGCCTTCAGCGGGGGGGCCGACTCCGCCCTCTTGGCGTGGGTGGCCCGCGAGACCCTGGGCGCCGGCGCCGCCCTGGCCGTGACCGCCGTGTCGCCGTCGTTGGCCCCCGAGGAGGAACACGACTGCGCCGCCCTGGCGGGCGAATGGGGCCTGCGCTGGCAGGCCGTGGCCACCGACGAGCTGGCCGACCCCGCCTACAGCGCCAACGACGGACAGCGTTGCGCCCACTGCAAGTCGGCCCTCATGGCCGTGCTCGCGCCCCTGGCCGCAGCTGAGGGGGCCACCGTGGTGCTCGGCGTCAACCTCGACGACCTGGGCGACCACCGGCCCGGTCAGGTGGCGGCGGCCGAGGCCGGAGCCGTCTTCCCCCTGGTCGATGCCGGCTTCACCAAGGATGGGGTGCGGTCGGCCTCACGGGCCCTCGGCCTGCGCACCTGGGACAAGCCGGCAGCCGCCTGCCTGGCCTCCCGGGTCCCCTACGGCACGCCGGTGAGCGTCGGGGTGTTGGCCGAGGTGGCCGCCGCCGAGTCGGCCCTGCGCCGGTTGGGCTTCCGCCAGCTCCGGGTGCGCCACTACGGCGACCTGGCCCGCATCGAGCTGGGCCTCGACGACCTGCCCGTCGCCCTGCAGCGCCGGAACGAGGTGGTGGCCGGGGTGCGATCCGCCGGCTACCGCTATGTCACCCTCGACCTCGAAGGGTTCCGCTCGGGCAACCTCAACGGCGCCCTGTGAGCGGGGGCGACGCGTGATCCGCTTCCTGGTGCTGGTGGTCGTGGTGGTGGCCGTGGTCACCGTGGCCGCCGAGATCGTCGTGCCTCCCCGCATCGAGGAAGCCATCGCCGAGCGGGTGGCCGCCCAGGTTCCTGAGGCGGCGTCGGTCCGGGCCGAGCTCGACTCGTTCCCCGTCGTGGCCCAGGGCCTGGCCACCGGTGAGGTGCAGCGCCTGGTCGTCACCCTGGAGGAGGTGGCCCGGCCCGAGGTCACCATCGAGCAGGTCCAGGTGGAGGCCACGGCCATCGAGGTGGGCCGCCGGGCCCTCTTCGGCGGTGAGGTCGACCTGGAGCGCATCGGCCGGGGAGAGCTGAGAGCGGTGGTCACCGAAGCCGACCTGGAGGAGGCGCTGCCGGTCGAGGGGATCGACCTCACGCTCTCTGCGGGGCGGGCCGAGGCCACGCTGGCCGGCCAGACGGCAGGCAGTGACGTCGAGGTGGTCGACGGCCGGGTCCGCTTCGACCTCGGTGCCCTCCCCGACGTCTCGGTCGCCCTGCCCGGCCCCGACTTCTTCCCCTGCACCCTCCAAGGCGAGGTCGTGCAGGGCGCCGTCCACCTGGGTTGCACCCTCGAGCGGGTGCCGGACTACCTGCTCCGGCGTATCGACGGCGGCTGACCGGCGCCCCGATCCGGTCCAGCTGCTCCTCGTCGAGGGTGACGGTGACCTTCTTGGTCACCGTAGCGATCACCGTAGGTCCCTGGCCTCGTGCCCGAGCGTCCCCGGCCTGCTCAGCCGAGGACGGGTGGCGGA
>JAUJLZ010000045.1:8768-10841 GCA_030447125.1 Acidimicrobiales bacterium | reverse complement strand
GACGGCGATGGCAGTGGCGGGGGTGGCTCTCCTCCGCCCGCACGCGAGCGGCCTCTGGGCGGCGAGGGTCGTGAGCGTCGGGGCGGGCGCGACGGCGGCGGTCGCGATGAGCGTCCCCGGCGGGGCGACCGTGACGGCCGGGGCGACCGAGGTCCCCGCTCCGACCGTGGCTCGGACCGTGGCCCCAAGAGCGATCGGGAGGGGCGCGGTGACCGAGGCGCCAGGAGCGCCGAGACGCCGGCGCCGGCGCCGGCCGGGGTGGCCACCGTCAGCTTCGAGGATGCCTTCGACGCCGAGATCGGCGACGAGTTCGGCGACCTGGGGCCGGCGTCGACCCCCAACGAGCGCACCGAAGAGCGTCGGCCCCGTCGTCGAGACTGATCCCTCCTCCCAGGGCATGACGTCTAGGCCATGATGTCCTCGGACGGGCCGCCCATCCGCATCACCCACCTCGACGGTGGGGCCAGGGTCGTCACCGAACACCTGCCCCACGTGCGCTCGGTCAGCGCCGGGTTCTGGGTGGGGGTGGGCGCCCGGGACGAGGCCCCGGAGCTCGCCGGCGCGTCCCACTTCCTCGAGCACCTGCTGTTCAAGGGGACCGAGTCCCGTAGCGCCTCGGAGATCGCCGAGGCGGTCGAGGCCGTCGGCGGCGAGATGAACGCCTTCACCACGCATGAGTACACCGCCTACCACGCCCGCCTCCCCGCGTCGCAGCTGGTCATGGGCCTCGACCTGCTCGGCGAGGTCTTCACCCGGCCCGCCTTCCGCCCCGTTGAGGTCGAGGCCGAGCGCCAGGTCATCCTCGAGGAGCTGGCCATGGAGGAGGACTGCCACGAGGATCGGGTGTTGACGCTGCTGGGCGAGGCCATGTTCCCCGGCCACCCGCTCGGGGCCGAGGTGCTCGGGTCCCGGGAGAGCATCGGGGCCATGAGCCGAGAGCAGATCAGCGCCTTCCACCACCAGTGGTACCGGCCGGAGAACCTGGTGGTGGCCGCGGCCGGGGCCCTCGACCACGAGGTGGTGGTGGCCACCGTGGCGCGCCACCTGGCCCAGGCCCAGCCAGGCGCCGCTCCGGTACGCCAGCCTCCGGCCGCACCTCCCCAGCCACTGCGGGTCCTGACCCAGCGCAGCGAGCAGGCCCACGTAGCCGTGGGCCTGCCCGCACTCAGCCGCCACGACGCCGACCGCCACGCCCTGGCGGTAGCCAACCAGGTCCTCGGCGGGGGGACCTCGAGCCGGTTGTTCCGCACCATCCGGGAGGAGCGGGGCCTGGCCTACTCCGTGTACTCCTTCCAGGCCGGTTACGCCGACGCCGGTGCCCTCGTCGCCGCCGCCGCCTCCGGGCCGGGGCGGGTGGCCGAGGTCCTGGCCCTGGTCCAGGCCGAGATCGACCGCCTGTTGGAACGAGGGGTCACCGGCCACGAGCTGGCCGTGGCTACCGGCTACCTCGAAGGGGCCACGGCGCTGGCCCTGGAGGATTCGGGGAGTTGCATGAGCCGCATCGCCGGCGCCCTGCTCGTCCACGGCGAGGTGCCCGCGCTGTCGGAGGTGCTCGCCCGTTACCGTCGGGTCAACCTCGACGACGTGTCCCGGGTGCTGGCCCGGGTGGCCGCTGCCGGTCCCCGGAGCGTGGCCGTGCTCGGCCCTTTGCGGAGGAACCAGGTCGAACGGTGGGTGGCGTGACCAGCCGGGTGGGGGTGTTCGGGGCCGCCGGGCGCATGGGGCGGACCGTGTGCAAGGCCGTGGCCGGTGACCCCGAGCTGGCCCTGGTGGCCGCCGTCGACCCCCTCCACGCCGGTCTCGACCTGCGCCCGGTGGCCGGTGTCGACGTCGACCTGCCCATCCTGCCCGCCCCCGAGGCACTGGACGGACTCGACGTCGACGTGGTCGTCGACTTCACCGCCGCCGCCGCCGCCCGGGAGAACCTGCGGTGGTGCGCCGGAGCCGGCGTCCACGCCGTGGTGGGCACCACCGGGCTCGACGATGACGACCTCGACGAGCTGCGCTCGGCCTTTGCCACCAGCAACTGCCTGGTGGCGCCCAACTTCGCCATCGGGGCGGTGGTGATGATGC
>JAUJLZ010000045.1:3127-8654 GCA_030447125.1 Acidimicrobiales bacterium | reverse complement strand
CACCATCCGCCACGACTCCTACGACCGCAGCTCGTTCATGCCCGGCGTGCTCCTGGCCATCAAGGGCGTGGCCGACCACCCCGGCCTCACCCTCGGACTGGATTCCCTGCTGGACCTGTGACCCCCTGGGATGGCCGGCGTTTCCGTTGGGGTCAGGGGGGGAGGAATATGACCATGACCGACACCACCAAATCGAGTCCCGAGACGACGAAGGGCAGCTCCAGCGCCCTGGTGACCGACCGGGGGCGCACCACCATCGCCGACTCCGTCGTGGCCAAGATCGCCGGCATCGCCACCCGCGAGATCGCCGGGGTCCACGACATGGGCAGCGGGACGGCCCGGACGATGGGGGCGCTGCGAGACCGCCTGCCCGGCGCCACCCACACCAACGTGTCGCGGGGCGTGGCCGTGGAGGTGGGGGAACGCCAAGCGGCCGTCGACATCGACATCGTGTGCGAGTACGGGGTGCGCATCGTCGACGTGGCCGACGCCGTGCGCCGCAACATCACCGATCGGGTCCAGAACATGACCGGCCTGGAGATCACCGAGGTCAACATCGCCGTGGACGACGTCTACACCGGAGAGGACAAGCAGGAGCCGCAGCCCGAGCGGGTCCAGTGATCGAGTGATCGACGTCGACGCCGTGGCCCGAAGGGTGGTTGCCTGCCCATCGGTGGTGGCTCTGACCCCGGGCTCGGGGGTCGAGCTGGTGAGCTACCTGCCCGGTCGGCGGGTGACGGGGGTGCGCGTGGGCGACGAAGGTCTTGAGGTCCACGTCGTGGCCCGCTACGGGCCGACCATGGTGGAGGTGGCCCAGGAGGTACGGGAGGCCCTGCGCCCCCTGCTCGGCGACGCGGTGGTGGGCGTGGTGATCCATGACATCGACATCGATCCCGACGATCTCGACATCGAGCCCGACCACCGTGACCTCGCCGCCGAGGGGGTAGAGACCCGCTGATGGACCCCTACGCCACCCTCGGGCTGGACCGCAGCGCCGACGTCGCCGAGATCCGTCGGGCCTGGCGCCGGCGGGCGCGCCAGACCCACCCCGACCACGGCGGTGACCCGCACGCCTTTGCCGCCGTACACCAGGCCTTCCGGTCGTTGGTGCCACCCGGGGGTGGGACCCCGGCGCCGGTCGTGGTCAAAAGGCTGGGCCCTCCCGCCCTGGCGCTGCGCTGGTGGCGGCGCCGGTGCGATCGCACCCGCCGCCCCCGGGTGGCCTGAGCCCTGTCTGATCGACAAAAGGAGAAGTTGATGCAACCGACGGTGGTGGGTCTGTTCACCGGGCTGATCCTCGGTCTCACGCTCGTCCTCACGGACTTCGGCGACATGCTCGTGGTGGCCCTCTTCGGCGCCGTGGGCTATCTCGTGATGAAGGTGGTCGAGGGCGAGCTCGATGTGGGTGAGGTGGTGGAGCGGGCCCGTCGCCAGCCTCCTCGATGACCACCGTCGACGACGTCACGACCGACGAGGACAGCGCCTCGACCACGCCGGTCAAGGGTCGCACCGTCGTGGCCCCCCGAGCGGTGGTGTCCATCGCCCGACGGGCGGCGACGGAGATCGAGGGCGTCGAGCTGGTCTCCCGGTCGGGGATACGTCGGCTCCTGGCCGACCTCTGGCCCGGTGCCGACTCCGATGGCGCCTCGGCTCAGGTGGGTCAGGGTGTCACCGCAGTCGAGCTCCATCTGGCCGTCTCCTGGCCCCGCCCGCTGGCCGAGGTGGCGGCGGCGGCCCGCACCCACGTCCAGGCTCGGGTGGGGGAGCTGACGGGCTACACCGTGACCGAGGTCGACATCCTCATCGACGACCTTCCCCCCGTCGGCCGAAGCGCCACGGGGCGGGTGCGTTAGATGGTGGCGCGTCGGATGGTGGTGCGTTAGATGGTGCTGCGACTCGCCAACCGGGTCCTGTGCGCCGCACTGGCGTTGCTCCTGCTCGTGGGGGGGTTGGTGGTAGCCGCCGAGATCTTGCTGGCGGGCGTCGGTCGCGGCCCCTGGCTCGTGCCCTATGACGACTGGCGACGTTGGGCCGCCACCACCGCCTGGTCGGACCGCAGCGCCCGGCTGGTGTTCGCCGGCTTGGTCTTGGCCGGGCTCGGCCTGCTCGTGCTGGAGCTGTGGCGCCGACGTCCCGCCGCGTTGCCCTTGACCCCAGGCGCGGGGGGCGTGGCCACCGATGTCGACCGCCGAGATGTGGAGCGGTGGCTGGTCGACCGGGTGGATCGCATCGAAGGGGTGACCCAGGCGCAGGCCGAGGTGGGAGCCAAGGTCGTGCGCGTCCGGGCCGGCTCGGTGGGGGGCGACGTCGGCGCCATCGAGCAGCGCACCCGTGACGCCCTCGCTCGCGACCTGGAGGGTTTGGCCCTGGCCCGCCCGCTGCAGGTCAAGGTCGATGTGCGGCCGAGGCGAGTGTCGTGAGCGACACCGGGACCGCTCTCGACTCTGCCAACCGAGTGGCGGCGTCTGTCCTGGGCCTCGTGCTGGTGGGTGCCGGTGGCTACGGGCTGGTCCGGAGCCTGGGAGCTGTCGGCGCCGCAGCCGCGGCGCAGCCCGTGATGGTCCAGGAGCTTCGGGCCGACATCGTGGAGTACGCCGGATGGGTGGGTGGCGTAGCCACCTTCGTCGCCCTGCTGGTGGCCTGGTTGGGTTGGAGGTGGCTTCGCCTGCAGTTGGTGCCCTCGTCGCCGATGCGCCGTGTCCCCGTGGCTGGCGGCCAGGGCGGGGGGACGTCGGTTGACGCCGGGGCGCTGGCCGAGGCGGTGACCCGAGACATGGTGGCCCACGACCACGTCGCCTCCGGTCAGACCCGGGTGGTGGGCGTCGGCGGGGCGCCGGAACTGGCGTTGACGGCCGAGGTGGCCGTGGACGGCGATGCCCGGGCGGTGCGGGCCCACGTGGCCGACCACGTCCTGCCCCGGGCCCGGGCCGCCCTCGATCGTGACGACCTGACCGCCCACCTGCGCCTCCGCCTGGCCGACCCGGCGGGGCGGGTTCTGGACTGAGTCCTCAGGCGGCGGGGGCGGCCAGGCGTGCGTCGGCCCAGCTGCGTACGAGCGTGTCGAGCACCTCGAGGGGCAGGGCGCCGTGGCGGAGCACCTCGTCGTGGAAGGCCCGGACGTCGAAGGAGTCCCCCAGGTGCTCGGTGGCCCAGGCCCGCAGGGCAGCCAGCTTGCGTTCGCCCACCTTGTAGGCCAGGGCCTGGCCGGGAAGCACGAGGTAGCGGTCGATCTCCACCACGATGTCGTGCTGGGGGGTGACCGAGTGCTCGGTGACGTAGGCGATGGCTCGGTCGCGGCTCCAGCCCAGGGCGTGCATGCCGGTGTCGACGACCAGGCGCATGGCCCGCAGCATCTCGGCGTCGAGGGCCCCGAAGCGCTGGTAGGGGTCCTGGTACAGACCGAGCTCGGCGCCCAGGCTCTCGCAGTACAGCCCCCAGCCCTCCACGTAGGCGGTGAAGAGGCCCCGGCGGCGGAACTCGGGCAGGTCGTCCAGCTCCTGGGCCAGGGTGATCTGGAAGTGGTGGCCGGGCACGGCCTCGTGGAGGCACAGCGACTCCATGTTCCAGGAGGGGCGGGCCGACAGGTCATGGGTGTTGGCGAAGAAGCGACCGGGACGGGCCATCTCGAGGGAGCCCTCGAGGTAGAACGCGGCCGGAGCTGAGGGCGCCATCTCCTCGGGCACGGGGACGATCCCGAAGGGGAGGCGGGGGAGACGGCTGAACAGGCGCACCACTTCGGGGTCGATGCGCTTGGCGATGTCGCGATAGCCGCTCAGCAGGGCCTCGGCCGAGTCGAAGTAGAAGCGGGGGTGGGTGCGCAGGTGCTCGGCGAAGCCCCCGCCCGGCCCGGAGTAGTCGCTCTCCGCTCGCACGCGCGCCATCTCGGCGCCGATGCGCGCCACCTCGGCCAGCCCGAGCTCGTGCACCTCCTCAACACCGAGGTCGGTGGTGGTGAAGTGGCGGACCCGTTCGTCGTACCAGTCGCGCCCGTCAGGCAGGTCGGCCAGGGCGGTCGTCTCCCGGGCACCGGGGAGGTAGGACTCGACCAGGTAGGCGTGGAGACGGGCGAAGGCGGGGGTGACCTCGGCGGCGAGCACGGATCTTGCCTCCCGGAGCAGCTCCTTCTCCTCGCCGGTAGGAGTCGACGTCGCCGTCGCTCGGAAAGGGGCCAGGAGGGGGCTGGTCGCGGGGTCGTCCAGGTGGGCGCCGACCTGCGCGGGCACGTCGCGCAGGGTGACGCGCGGGGGCGTGATCCCCCGACAACGTCCCTCCTCCAAGACCTCGATGGTCTGGTCGACGAGGGTGGGCACGGCCCGGAGGCGGGACAGGAGGTCTTGGCGGTGGCGGGCGGTGGTGTTGGGCATGGCTCCGAAGAGCAGGGCGAGATCGGTCTGGGGGCCCTCGAGCTGGGTAACGGCCAACAGGTCGCCGGGGAAGGCCGCTGCGGCCTCCTCGCTGCGCTGTTGCCAGGCGAACACGTCGTAGCTGAGGCGGTCGGCGGCCCCGAGTTCCTCGGCATCGACGCTGGCCAGCACCCGGAGGGCCTCGCCGGCCTCGTCGCGCCGTCGCTGCACGGCCTCGAGCGAGACGTCGGGCAACCGGTCGTTGCCCTCAGGCCAGCCCAGGAAGGTGGCGGCGTCGGGTCGGTCGTCCATGAAGTGGCGCCAGGTCACGTCGAACAGCCGGTGGAGCCGTTCGCTGTCGGCGACGTCGCCCTGATCGGTGGCGATCTGGTCGAGCTGTGTGCGGTAGGTGGTCATGCGTCCCTCTCGCTGGGCGCGGGCGGCGGCGTGCCGGCCGCCTGCGGCCGACGCTCGGCCGCCAGCTCATCCTCGACCGCTTCGATCTCCTCGCTGAGCTCGCCCGGCGGCCGCAGGGTGCCCGACGACGCCTTGCGCCGAGACTGGATGGCCACCACCACCAGGGAGAGCCCGATCAGCCACCACTGGTAGCGCTGGATGAAGCCGAGGACGCTCAGGAGCTCGTCTTTGAACGTCTCGCCCAGGACCCTGAACAGCACCAGCCGGCCGACGGTACCGGTCACGTTGAGGATGATGAAGCGCCGCGGGCGCATGCCGGTGGCGCCGGCCAGGAGGCAGAGGTAGCCACTGGGGGCGATGAGGATGACGGCCGAGCCGAAGCGGGAGAAGAAGCGCTCGGCGCTGCGGATGAAGCCGACATCGTCGCCGGCCTTGCGCTCGGCCCAGCGCAGGGCGGCATCGCCGTACTGCACGCCGAGGAGGTAGAAGAGTGGGTCGGTCAGCACCAGGCGGACGAAGCCCACGACGAAGAAGGACACGGTGTCGACCTGGGGCGAGGCCAGCAGCAGGTAGCGGTTCCGGGGGTTGAGGAACATCTGCAGCAGCGGCCGTTCGGTGATGAGCCCGGGGCCGATGACGTCGGCCACGGTCCCGAGCACGGCCAGGATGACGATGGGCGTGAGCAAGATCGGCAGCGGGATGCGCCGCCGCTCGGTCACGTCGTCAGTCTGCTCCGCCACCGTCCGAGCCTAGGGCAGCGCTCGAGG
>JAUJLZ010000045.1:0-3027 GCA_030447125.1 Acidimicrobiales bacterium | reverse complement strand
GCCGGCGGCGGGGGCAGGTCACTCTACGGTGAGCGTCACCGAGCCCTGTCCGTCGCTGCGGTGGGGACTGAAGGAGCAGTCGCCACCCTCGTTGTAGGCGAACGTGGCGGTGTAGGTACCGGCCTCGTCGTAGGTGTGGCGGAAGGTTTCCTCGAAGGAGACGGTGTCGGGGGGTGGGGGGTCCCATGTCCCGTACCTCGCCACCTCGGGCGCACAGGCAGCCGTGCAGAACCCCGCGGTCTCGTCCTCCTCACCGAACTGCTGGGCGTTGACGCAGCTTCCCGCCTGGACGGGGCCGTCATCGCTCACCTTGACGGTGAAGGTGACCTCCTCGCCCGGCTCAGGGTTCGAGGGTTTGAACGTGACCTCGACGACCAAGGGCTTGTTGACCGGAACCGGTTCGTAGCGCAACGGGCCACAGGCCGGGTCCCGGCTGTTGCGGCACTTCGCTGCGGTCGTGGTGGTCGTGCTCGGCGCCGGCGCGACGGTGGTGGTGGGCCGGCGATCGTCACCTCCACGCTCACCCGGCGGACCGTCCCTCCCGGTGGCGCGCTCGTCGTCGGTGGCATCGAGGGGGGTCGGCTTGGTCGTGTCGGTGGTGCGATCCCCGTCGTTGGGCTCGTCGGTGTCGATCGACGTCGTGGTGGTGGTGGCTTGCGGAGCGGAGGTGGACGAGGTCGCAGGCGTGCCGGCGGGCGCGACGGTCTGCAGGAGCTGGCGGCTGTCGAGGTTGGCCCCCACGAGGACGCCCGTCACCAGCATGACGACCGACCCGAGGGCCGTGCCCGCCGTCCGCCGGGCTCGACGCTGGCGCAGGCGCTCCGCCCGGGCGTAGACGTCGGCCAGTCGGTCGGACCGGCGCGGATCAGGCTTTGACGGCGGCAGCGGCAAGGCGAAGCTCCTCTGGGTCGCGCAGGCACCCTCGCAGGGTGGCCAGGCCTCGGTGCAGGTGTGCCCCGACGGTGCCGGGGTTGATGCCGAGCATGTCGGCCACCTGGGTCTCGGGCATGTCGGCGAGGTGACGCAGGACGACGACCTCTCGTTGGCGTCGGGGCAGGCTGCGCAGGGCGGCGACCAGGGCCAGGCGTACGGCGACGGCGTCGGCGGGATCACGGGAGGTGGCCACCACGACCTCGAGGTGCTTGTGCCGCACCAGGTCGAGGCACAAGTTGGTGGTCACCCTGAGCACCCAGGCCTGGCGGTACTCGAGCTTGCGCACCTTCGGCCAGTGCAGCCAGGTGCGGGCCAGGGCCTCGGCGGCCATGTCCTCGCCCAGGGTGGGGTTGCCCAGGAGGCGTGTGGCCAGGCGGCAGGCCCGAGCGAACAGGTCGTCGAACCCGTCCTCAAAGGCGCTCCGGTCGTCGTTCACCACCCTGGACAACGTGTGGGCGCCCCCTCCCCTTTACCTCGGTGTCGACCTCAGTCCTTCACCTCAGCTCGAGGCGGCCTCCACCGGCCACCGCCCGGCCCACCACGGCGGCCTGGTGCCCGGTCGCCACCAACTCCCCGACGGCGCGGCGGGCCCGGTGGGGTTCGGCGCCGAACAGGAGCCCTCCCGAGGTCTGGGCGTCGGCCAGCAGCAGGACGGTGAGCTCGTCGACTGCTCCCGTGTCCAGGTGGGGCGCCACCCAATCGAGGTTGCGGCGGCTGCCGCCGGGAACGTAGCCGTCCTCAGCCAGCGCCCGGGCTCCCGGGAGCAGGGCCACGGCGCCGGCGTCGATGGTGGCGTCGACCCCGGACTCCTCGGCCATGCGCCCGAGGTGGCCGAGCAGCCCGAACCCGGTGATGTCGGTGGCCCCGGTGGCGCCGGCGTCCAGGGCCGCGGCCGCCGCTTCCGCGTTGCTGCGGGTCATGGAGGCCACGGCGGCGGCGGCCACCTCAGGCGAGGCTTGGTCGCGCTTGATGGCGGTGGCGATGATGCCCACCCCGAGCGGCTTGGTCAGCACCAGCGCATCTCCAGGGCGCAGACCGGCGTTGGTGAGCATGCGGTCGGGATGGACCTCACCCACGACAGCCAGGCCGAACTTGGGCTCGGGGTCGTCGACGGTGTGGCCGCCCACGGTGACGAAGCCGCACTCGGCGGCCACCTCGGCCGCCCCGGCCAGGACCTCACCCAGCAGCTCGGTGGGGAGCTCGTCGACGTTCCAGCCCACCAGGTTGAGCGCGAACAGCGGCCGCCCACCCATGGCGTAGACGTCGGACACCGAGTTGGCGGCGGCGATGCGACCCCAGGTGCGGGCGTCGTCGACCACGGGGGTGATGAAGTCGGCGGTGGCCACCAGCGCCCGGTCGGCGTCGAGGCGCCACACGGCGGCGTCGTCGCCGGTGGCCGAGCCGACCAGCAGGTCGGGATGGCTCACGGGTGCCAGTCGGCGCAGGACCTGCGCCAGCTCGCCGGGGGCGAGCTTGCAGGCTCAACCGGCACCGTGGCTGAACTGGGTCAGGCGGCGGGGGGGCGGTGGAATCGCCATGCTCGGGCGAGTGTACTGACGGGGTGGGCCGGAATTGGACGGTCGAGCGGGCGGTGGGGGAGGCGGTCGACTTCCACGCCCGGGCCTTGGCCGAGCCTGCGGCGCGCACCGTCTCGGTGCTCGAGATCGGCCACCCGGCATTGGTGCTCGGCAGCACCCAGCCCGAGGGCGACGCCGATGCCGCCTCCTTGCGTGCGGCCGGGGTGGCCCTGGTGCGACGGCGCAGCGGCGGGGGTGCGGTGCTCCTCGTTCCCGGCGCCTCGCTGTGGATCGATGTGGTGCTGCCGCGCCACGACGTGCTGTGGGACGACGACGTGGGCAGGGCGGCCCACTGGGTGGGTGAGGTCTGGCGGGCGGCGCTGGGCGACCTCGGTGTCGCCGGCGCCACGGTCCATACCGGTGGTCTGGTGGCCACCCGGTGGTCGTCGCTCGTCTGCTTCGCCGGGCTGGGCCCGGGAGAGGTGTTGGTCGACGGGCGCAAGCTGGTGGGGATCGCCCAGCGCCGGAGCCGGGCCGGTGCTCGCTTCCAGTGCACCCTGGCCCGTCGATGGGATCC
>JAUJLZ010000282.1 GCA_030447125.1 Acidimicrobiales bacterium | reverse complement strand
GGGGGCTCGATGGTCCCGGCATGTGTCCCTTGCTGATCGGCCCTACCGAGACCGGGTGTGCCTCCCATCGGGCCTAGCTGGAACCGACTTTCGCTAGCCGACGATGCCGTGCCTCTCTAGCGTCCCTATGGCCCTTCTCGGTCAGGGGCCCAGGTCGAGGCCAGGGGAGTCCGGAGCCTCAATGGAGTCACCGACGGGGCCGTCAATGGCCATGGGGGCGAAATCCAGCCCGACCTGGCTGAGGACAATCGACCGATAGTCGACGGCCAAGGCCACGGAGGGACGGTGGTCTTCGGGAAGGGGGGTGCCGAGGTCGGTGAGCTCGTCGAGACGACGCTCCACCCAGTCCTCACGATCCCGTCCGTCCAGCCCCCGCTCGCTGGCTTCCATGCCCACCTCCTCCTCCAACGCCCCGGCGATCGCCTTGATCCGTTGCACGACGTCCGAGTCCGGCGGCGAAGCGGTCAGGTGGGCCGTGGGCGACGGTTTGACCAGGGCGGAGGCACCGGCGCCGAACACCTCACTCGGTGCCAGGTCGAGCGCGGCGCACAACTGGTGGGCCTCACTGGGATCGAGCCACTCGACATCACCACTGACCACTCCACGGACCCAGGCCTCGTCCATTCCGAGGCCCCGGGCCACGGTGCCGAGGTCGTCGCCGGTTTCTGCCACCAGCAGGGCGATGTGCGCCGCTGCCGGCGCCGCCGACAGCCGCACCTCCGCTCCGGGCCCGAGTTCTTCGTACAGGCCGGGCCCAGGTTGCGCACTGGCCAGGAGCGCCTCATGGCGGTCAAGGCCAGCCGACCACCGACACAAGGCACGGTGGCGCTGGTCGAGGGCGTGCGCCAACTGCCGCCGTTCCTGGCGTTGCAGCCCAGCCACGCACCGTCGCAGGTCGGCGGGGTGCACGACGCTGCCGGCATCGACCAGATGGTGCACCGCCGGGGTTTCCATCGGCCCGCTACCGGCCAGTTCGAAGTTCGCCGACATATTGAGCATGGCGGTGGCGTCGGCACCGAGGTCGGTTACCACGAACAGCTCCTCGGACCCGGCCTCCAGCGCCTCGGCCATGTGGCGCAGCTGCTCGGGGTCGACCTGCCGCACCTCGCCGGTGAGCACGCCCCGGGCCCACTCCGGGTCCAGGTCGAGGGTGGCGGCCACGGTGGCCACGTCGTCGCCGGTCTCCACCACCAGGCTGCGGATGCAGGCCCGCACGCCGGCGAGGGCGACGCTGTCGGGGGCGTCGAGGTCGCTGAGCGACAGCCCGAGCTCCTGGCTTCGGGCCGCCAGCCGGTCGGCCCGGGTCCACAGCTGCTCGCAGCGGTACCCCAGGGCCTCGGCGAACTCGGCCAGGGCCACGGTGTCGCCTACCTCGGTCCACGCCGACAACTGGTCCCCCGGGGATGCGTCGGACCACGCCGACTCCCTGGGATCCCGGCCCTGCCGGTTGAAGGGCTCGACGGGTTCGCTCGTCACGGCTCTTCCTTTCTCCTGGAGGCCATGGTCACCAAGGCGCTGATGACTGGCGTTACACGGCGTGAACCCATGGATCTAGAGGACGAGGCGGGCGTCGGTGTCGGTGAGGCGACGCTCGCCGGGGGCGATGACGTGTTGCACCACCGAGGTGTGCGCCGGGCCCACCCGCCACAGGGCCCGGCCCCGGACCAGGCGGGGCAGCAGGTCGGCCTCGGGAGAGGTCAGGTCCAACAGCGCCCGGGCCTCGGCCACCTGGTCGCTGGCCTGGCGGAACACCACCCGGATGTCGGTGTCGCCCAGCAGGCCCATGGCCACCTTGGCCGCCGAGGAGCCGTCGTCGGACTGGGCCCGCAGGTCGGCGATGCGGTGGGCCACGGCGATGTTGGCCACGCCATAGGCGCGGGACAGCTTGTAGCAGCTCTGGAGGTACTTGGCCGTGCGCTCCGAGCCGAGCAGGGCCCAGCACTCCTCGAGGACCTGGTAGCGGCGGGGCACCTCGGCGCCTTCGGGGGCGGCCAGCAGGGCCTGGAGCCAGGCGGTGGCGGCGATCATGACCAGGGTGAGGGCCTCGGGGTCCTGGTGCACGGCGGAGAGGTCGATGACCACCCCCCGGCCCGACCACCCCACGCTGGCGGTGGTGGGGCCGTCGAACATGCCCCGCAGGTCCCGGTCCAACAACTTGCCGAGCGCCAGGCGGGCGGGGTTGACCGAGCGGGCCAGCTCGCCGGCGTCGGCGCACGCCCGCTCGGCCATCTCGGCCGTGGGCTCGGCCAGCAGCCGGGCCACGTCGACCAGGGTGGGGGCGGGACCACACCGGCGCGACACGTGCGCCACCGCCCAGCCCACCACCGCGTCCTCCACTGGGAGCAGGTCCCGGCGCAACACGGAGGCGATGAGGGCCGACACCAGTGCGGTGCGGTGGCCGATGAGCTCCTCGGGGTTGGCCCAGGCCGCGCCGGGCCCGGCGTCGAGCGGGTTCAACCGGGTGGGACCGCCCCGGTAGAGGCGGAGGACCTCCAGGCCCAGTCCCTCGGCCAGGGGTCGGTACTCGCCTTTGGGGTCGACCACCGCCACCCAGCGGGGCCCGCCGCCGGGTGAGGCCAGCACGCCGATGGTGCGATACAGCAGGGTCTTGACCGCCGAGGACTTGCCCGAGCCGACCTGGCCGACGATGAGCATGTTGGGCGCGGAGATGACGCCGCGGGTGTAGAGCTCGAACACGTCCAGGCAGAACGCCCCGCCCCCGGCCAGCTCGTCGGTGCCCAGGTAGATGCCCCGTCCCCCCAGTCCCTGGGCCGCCTGGAAGGGATAGGCCGAGCACAGCTGGGCGGTGGTGGCCCGGTGCCGGGGCAGGTGCAAGCCGGGACGCCACAGCCCGGCTACCGCCCGGCTGGTCAGGCTGGGCCGAGGCGGGCCCGACGCCGGCAGCGCTGTCCGGGCCCGGCAAGTGGCCCGTCGCCCTGTACCCGAGCGGTCCCGGGTGCGCGTGCTCATAGCGTCACCGTGCGCAGGGCCAGGCCCCGGGCCAGGGGCAGGGAGGCGGCCACGCCC
>JAUJLZ010000281.1 GCA_030447125.1 Acidimicrobiales bacterium | reverse complement strand
ACGACGCCCGCTTCAGCGAGGCCAAGGTGGTGGAGCGCATCTGCGCCGCCTCGGCCGGGCGCTGGACCACCGAGCAGATCCTGGGCTGGGCCGAGGACTTCTTGGCCTCCGAGCACGTGGTGCGCCTGGTGCCCGAGACTTCGGCCCGGCGCCGTCCGCCCGAGTGGTCCACGGTGGCCCACCGCCAGCTCGAGAACACCGTGCTGGAGCGCCTGGCCCGCTTGGTCGACACCCAGGCCGCCCCGCTTCCCACCGACGTGGTGGAGGCGGCGGTGTGCGCCGAGGGCCGCCTCGGCTCTGATCAGGCCGAGGCGGTGCGGGCCCTGTGCGGCTCCGGGCCCGCCCTGCGGGCGCTGCTCGCCCCCGCCGGGTTCGGCAAGACCACCGCCGTGCACGCCGCCGCCTCCGCCTGCACCGCTGCCGGCCGGCCGGTGCTGGGGGTGGCCACCACCAACCAGGCGGTGGCCGGCCTGCGCTCGGTGGGCCTGGAGGCGATGACCCTCGCCCGGCTGCGCATCGAGCTCGAAGCTCGGCCTCTGGCCCCGGGCACCGTGGTGGTGCTCGACGAGGTGTCCCAGGTGGCCACTCGGGACGCCGCCGCGGTGCTCGAGGCTGTGGTCGCCACCCCCGGGGCCCAGCTGTGGTGCCTGGGCGATCCCCGCCAGTCCCAAGCCGTGGGCGGCGGGGGCCTGGCCGCCGAGGTGTCGCGCCTGGGCGCCGAAGGGGCCATCGTGGCCCCCGCCCTGGTGGTCAACCGCCGCCAGCGCCACGCCGAGGACCAACGGGCCCTGGCCGAGCTGCGGGCCGGCCATGCGTCTGCCAGCCAGGTGATGCGCACCGAGGCGGGCTGGGAGCACGAGGAGCCCACCCCCCTCGCCACCCGGGAGGCCATGGCCGAGGCGGTAGTGGCCGACGTCGAGATCCACGGGCCGGAGGCGGTGGTGGCCCTGGCCGTGTCCCATGCCGACTGCGAGGACCTGGCCGACCGCATCCGCTGCCGCCTGATCGATACCGGGCACATTTCGGGTCCGGCGGTGGTCGGACCGGGATGGGGAAACACCCAGCGCTCCTACGCGGCGGGTGACCGGGTGCTGTTGCACACCAAGCCGGGTCAGCTTGGCCTGCACAACGGCTCGGTGGGCACGGTGGTGACCGCCGAGGGCGCCGGCCTGCGGGTGGCCTTCGACGACGCCGGCGAGGTGGTGTTGCCCACCGCCTTCGTGGCCGGCCGGCGGGCCGACGCCAACCCCAACCTGTCCCACGCCTGGGCCAGGACCATCGAAGGCGCACAAGGCGGCACCTGGGAAGCGGTGCACCTGCTCGCCGGCGCGTCCCTCGACGCCCTGGTGGGCTACACCGGCCAGAGCCGGGGCAGAGCGCCCACCCACACCTGGAACACCCGGCCGATCGCCGTGGTGGACAACGGCGGGGTCGTGGCCGACGACCGCAGCGCCGCCGAGGTGGTGCTCGCCGGGCTGAGCCGGGAGCCGGTGATCACCTTCGCCGCCCATGACGACCCGTGGGTCCTCGACGCCCGCCTGGGCGCCGAGCGGGCCGAGCACCTCGCCGTGCTGAACAGCGGCCCGGCCGATCGTCGCCTGGCCCTGCACCACGCCCGCCACGAGGCTGAGCGGGCGGCGGGTCTCCACGCCTCGGCCATAGCCAACGTGGACCGGGCACAGGACCGCCTGGCCGGCTTCGGACCCCTGGTCGGCCTCCGCCGCTCGTTACGACACGACCGGGCCCAGGTGGAGGCCTGGCTGGGCCGGGCCCAGGGAGAGGCGGAGCGGGCCGGAGCCCGGGGCCGAGCAGCCGAGCACCACGTCGCCGAGCTGGAGGCGGGCGAGCGGGACCGGCTCAAGTTCGAAGTCGAGCACGCTTGGCGAGCGGAGCGGGTCGGCGCCATCGACGCCGAACTGGCCCGCCACTGGAGTGCCGCCATCCTGGCCGCCGTGCGCCAGGACGACCCGCTGGCCTTCGGCGTCGACCGCCTGCGAGCCGCCCGAGCCACCTACGCCAAGGACATGTCTGACCTCGAAGCAGCCCTGCCGCCCGACCGCAGTAATGCCGTCACCCGGGCAAAACAGGAGATGGCGGGCGCCGAGCAAGCACTACGTCAGGCTCGCTTCGCCGCCGCCGAGGCGCGCCAGGAGCTCGACGTCGCTTCCCAGCGCCACTGGGGCCGGCGGGACAAGCAGGCGGTGCAGCGATGCCTCCGAGGGACGGAGAGGGCCGACGATGGGGTGGCGGCGGCAGCGGAGGCTGAGCGGGACGCCCGCCGACAGCTGGACGCCGAGCGGGCGGCTCAGCAGGAGCGAGCCAAAGCCAGGGACGCCGTCGCCCCGCAGCGCGTGGAGCTGACCCAGGCGCTGGCCGAGCTCGACGCCGCCCTCGACGACACCCGGGCGGCACGGGTGGCCGCCATGGCGGCTGAGCCGGTCGCCCCGGTCCACCTGGTGGCGGTGCTCGGCGAACCCCCGGCCGACTCAGCCGGGCGCCAGGCCTGGTGCGGCCTCGCCTACCGGGTCGAGTCCTACCGGGACCGCCATCCTGAGGCGCTGGGGCACGAGGCCTTCGGTGGCGTCGCGGCCGCCATCGGCCCTCGTTCCGGCGAACGCTGGCAACGGGCGCCCGAGTGGGACGACCTGGCGGGACAGCTCGGTCGCGGCGTCGACCTGGTGGCCATGGCCGTCGAGGTCGCCCGACCGGGCGAAACCATGCCCGACGAGCCGTCGTCCTGGCTGGAGCTCGTCGACCAAGCCGGCCGGGACTTGGCGGCTCGGACTCCGACTCTCGAAAGAGGAATCAGGCCGGACCACGGCATGGAACTCGGCCTGTAGGACCGCTCCGACGGTCGTCCTGTCGCGATTGTTCGGAGTGCATCCTCTACGCCGTCGCCGACCTGTTGATCCTGCGCCGGCGCGAGCCGGACAGGCCCAGCACCGGGGCCCGCTGGGAGCGGACCACGTCGGTGGGCACCCCCGACGGCGAGGTGGCGATCAACGAGTACCTGGCGCGCCACCCCGAGCGG
>JAUJLZ010000044.1 GCA_030447125.1 Acidimicrobiales bacterium | reverse complement strand
CGAGCGCATGGTGGACGACCACCTGGATCTGTTCGCATCGCTGCTCGACGGGCGCACTCCGGTGCCCGAGAGGCTGCGCCAGTAGGCGCAGCCGTGCCCGAGCGGCCCGCCGGCGAAGCCGGCAAGAGTGGCAAGCACAGCCGCGGTCTCGGCGGCGAAGCCGCCGAGCACAAGAGGGCTTGGCTGTGCATTGAGCCCCTACTGGCCTCCCGGCACCTCGGCTGACAGGGGTTGGCGAGGCTCTCTGACGAGCTCCACCCCCGGGGGCAGCCCCTCAACCGAGACGTCGTCACCGTCGACCTCCACGGCCACCCGTCCGCCGCCGAGGGGGATGTGGCCCACCCGCAGGCGGCCGATGGCCTTGGGCACCACCGGCGCCAACCACAGCTTTCCGTGGGGCAGCCAGGGGTCGAAGCGCAACAGCAGGCGCAACAACAGCAGGGGCGACGCCGCCGCCCAGGCCTGGGGCGAGCACGACGCCGGGTAGCCGAGGGGTACCGGGAGCTCAGAGCGGTCGAGCCCTCCGAACAGCTCGGGCAGTCGGCCCCCCACCGCCATGGCCGCGTCGATCAGGCCCATCACCACCCGCTGGGCCTCCTCCACGAACCCGTAGCGCATCAGCCCGGCCGCCACCAGGGCGCTGTCGTGGGGCCAGACCGAACCGTTGTGGTAGCTGATGGGGTTGTAGCCCACCATGGTGGTGGCCAGCGTCCGCACCCCCCATCCGGTGAACATCGCCGGCGAGACCAGGTGGCCGGCCACCGCGGCCGCCTTGTCCTGGTCGACGATGCCGGTCCACAGGCAGTGGCCCATGTTGGAGGTCAGCGCATCGAGCGGGCGCTTGTCGCCGTCGAGGGCCATGGCGAACCACTGCTGGTCCTCGATCCAGAACTGGCGGTTGAAGGCCTCCTTGAGCTCGGCGGCCCGGGCCCGGTAGTCGGCGGCCACGGCCTCCTCGCCCGCCTCGTGGGCGAAGTGGGCCCGAGCCACGTAGGCGGCGTAGGTGTAGCCCTGGACCTCGCACAGGGCGATGGGGCCCTTGCCCAACTCGCCGCGGGCGTCGCGCACACCGTCCCAGGAGTCCTTCCACCCCTGGTTGCGCAGGCCCCGGCCGCTGGCCTGCTCGTACTCGACGAAGCCGTCGCCGTCGGCGTCGCCGTAGTCGGCGATCCAGTCCATGGCCCGGTCGACGTGGGGCAACAGCCGGTCGACCTGCTCGGCCGCCAGCCCCCAGCGGCGCAGCTCACCCAGCAACATGACGAACAGCGGGGTGGCGTCGGCGGTGCCGTAGTAGACGTGGCCGCCGCTGAGCGAGAGCGACGCCGCCGAGCCGAAGCGCATCTCGTGCAGGATGCGGCCCGGCTCCTCCTCGGTTTCGGGGTCGACCTGCTCACCCTGGAAGCGGGCCAACGTCTGGACCACCCCGAGGGCGAGGTCGGGGTCGATGAGCATGGTCATCCACGAGGTGAGGAGCGAGTCGCGCCCGAACAGGGTCATGAACCACGGTGCCCCGGCCGCCACCACGGCCCGCTCGGGGAACTCGGGGTCGAAGATCCGCAGCGCGCCCAGATCGGCCTGGCTGCGGGAGACCACGGCCTCCAGACCGGGATGGGACGACGAGAGCGTGGGGACCTGGCGCCGCCACCGCTGCAGGCGCTCGGTGGGCGCGGCCCGCGCCACCGGGCGTCCACAGCGGTAGAGGGGCTCGACCCGAACGTCGTCGATCACCGGGGCCAGCTCCACACAGCCCGTCCACGACCCCTGGGGAGCGATGACCACCTCGGCCCCCAGCAGGTGGTGCTCCACCACCGACAGCCCCGAGCAGGAGAGGAGGCTCCCTCGCTGCGTGGCGCCGGTGCGGTTGCAGCCGAAGACGAGGGTGTTGTCGAGCGTCTGCAGCGTGCGCTCCCCGCTCAGCTCGACCCTGCCCTCCTTGACCTCGAACAGGTCGGCGAAGTCGACGTCGACGGCCAGCTCCACCAGGCACGCGGCGGGTTCGGGACCGAAGTTGCGCACCACGATGTCCTCGCGCATCCCCCGACCCACGTAGCGGGTGCGAAAGGCCACCAGCGTGCTGTCGGCCCGCCCCGGCCGGGGCCGGGCCCGAGCCACGAAGGTCGCGCTGAAGGGGTCGCGCACCAGCGACGAAAGGGTCTGGAGCGACAGGCCGTTGAGGCGGAGCTCGAGCGAAGACAGGAAGCGGGTGTCGCGGAAGAACAAGCCCTGGGTCATGCCCACCTCGATGTCGCCCTCGGGGCCCGAGATGCAGAAGGTGGAGCCCTCGACCAGGGTGACGATGCCGGCGGTCTGGCCAACAGGGGGCGGCTCGCCGGTGAAGGTCCACGGTTCGCTCACGATGGCGGGATGCTACCCAGGTCGCCATCAGCTCCTCCTACTCCTCGATGGTGAGGCCCCGCAGGTAGAACCAGTAGGTGCGCCAGCGGATGTCGCCGATGGGCACGAGGAGCGAGACCAGGGCCTTGTACATCAGCCAGGTCTGGTGCATCCCCTCGCGCCGTCCCACCTTGTCCCGCTTGGTTCGATGCTGGGCTCCGGCCATGATCCGGGCGCTGGTCCGAAGCCGGGCTTCGCAGATCACCTCGTTGAGACGGACCTCGATGGTGTAGCCGTCGAGCTTGGTGACCGGGACGGCCTCGAAGACCCAGCGGGGGACGACTCGTTCTCCGCTGAGCGGCGGGCAGTGGAGCACGACCCAGTTCCAGAAGCGGCCGTAGTCGAAGAACCCGATCGACATGGTGGCCCGCCCCTCGACGAAGGGCTCGCACACGTCGTCGAGGTGGGCGGCGCAGAGGTCGGTGCAGTCGGCGTCGACGAACAGGATGGCCCCGGCATCGCTGGCGGCCACCCCGGTGGCCATGGCCAGCGCCTTGGAACCGACGGCTGCCTCGCGGCGCACCACCGTGGCCCCGGCCGCCGCGGCCCGCTCGGCGGTGGCGTCGGACGAGCCGTCGTCCACCACGATGACCTCCCGGACGTAGCGACAGGCCCGGGCGGCGGCGACGTTGGCCGCCACCGTGGTGGCCTCGTTGCGCGCGGGCATGACCACGTCGACGGTGACGCTCGGGCGGACGCTCACGTTGGGGCGGTCACGTTCTGGCGCTCAGGTAGCAGCGACCAGCTGGTCGGGGGTGAGCTGCTCGGTGAGGAGGCGCTCGAAGCGAACGGGGTCGCCGGCCACGAAGCGCCGGCACAGGGGCAGGCCCTCGACATAGCAGGAGATGTAGGCCCGCCAGGTGGGGTCGGTCAGAAAGGACACCAGCTTCTCGGCCCGGCGCCGGGGCAGCAGACCCCAGCGCTCGGCGTAGGCCGCGGCCTCCTCGGCGTCGGCGCCGTGCTCGTGCAGGAGCAGGGCGACGTTGCCCCGCACGCCCTCGAGGCCGTGGCCGGCGCGCCCGACCTCGGCCACCACCTCAGCGTCGAAGGGGATCCCGAGGGGCCCAAGGTGCTCCGCCAACATGCGCACCTGCTCACCCGGATCGCCCGAGACCACCACCTCGAGGCCGAGGTCGGCCAGGCCCTCGGCCAGCAGGCACTGGGGCGTGCCCACCAGGAAGATCGTCTCCTCCAGCCACTGGCGCCGACGGACCAGGCCAACCTCTTTGCGGCAGTGCTCGGTGTGGTGACCCGGATAGGCCTCATGGGCCACGAGGTGGGCCAGGCCGGGGCTGAGCACGGGCAGGTCGACGTTGACCGCCACCCGGGAGCGCAGCCCTCCGAGGTAGTAGTTGAAGCCCGACCACGGTTGCTCGGTGACGAGCTCGATGTCGACCCGCTCGCCCTCGGGCAACCCGAAGCACCGGTCGGTGCGCTCCCGCAGGTCGTCGAGCAGCGAGGAGATGGCCGCGTCCAGGAGCTCAGGCGGCACGGCCTGGGCCTCCCGCCAGGCGCCGTAGCGGGTGGCCAGCGCACCGGTACCGGGAAGGACGGCGTGGAGGCGACGGTGGGCCTGAGCCATGTCGTCCTCGGGCACCATCTGGGGACGCACGCCATAGCAGGCCTCGACCTCCTCGGCGTAGCCCACCTCGCCTCCGGCCAGGCGGAGGGCGGTGGTGCGCAGGCCTCGGACCTGCGCCGCCAGCCAGTGGCGCCGCCCCGGCTCGGGATCATCCCCGGACTCCAGGTCGGCCAGGAGGCGACGGGCGGCCTCGGCCAGCCGGGCGGCGGGAACCACTGGCCCCTCGTTCGCGGCCGCAGCCAGAGCGGGGGGCCCGAAGTAGGCGTCGACCAGGCCGTCGATGTGGCGGCCGAGGGCCAGGCCCAGCTGGAGGTAGCGGGTGACGGGGGCGTGGTCGGGATCGAGGAACGCGAGTGGCACTACCCCAGCTTGGCCCGCAGGAACTCCAACGTGCGGGTCCAGGCCAGGCTGGCGGCCGTGCGGTCGTAGGCCTCGGGGCGGGTGTCGTTGAAAAAGGCGTGTCCGGCGCCGGCGTAGAGGTGGAAGTCGCTGTCCTTGCCGGCCCGATCCAGGGTCGCTTCCAGCTCGCGCATCTTGTCGGGCGAGAAGAACTCGTCGTCTTCCCCGAAGTGCCCCTGCACCGGCGCGTCGAGCTTCGTCCAGTCGGGCTGGGCCGCCTCCCAGGGGATCAGGCCATAGAAGGCCACGCAGGCGTCGATGTCGGCGGGCCGCTGGGCGGCGAGCATGAGGGCCAACCCCCCGCCCATGCAGAACCCGACCACGCCGAGACCGTCACCGCGCACGTCGGGGCTCTTCTTCAGGTGTTCCACCGCCGCACCCAGGTCTCGTGCCGCCTGCTCCAAGTTGAGCGCCATCATCAGTTTCCCGGCCTCGTCCGGCTCGCTGGCCGTAGCCCCTCGGAACAGGTCGGGCGCCAGCGCGGTGAAGCCTTCGGCGGCGAAGCGATCGCACAGACCTTCGATGTGGGGTACCAGGCCCCAGTACTCCTGGATGACCACCAGGCCCGGCCCCGCCCCCTGCTCAGGAGCGGCCAGGTACCCTCCCTCGTCCCCGCCAAGATCGATCAGCTCTCCCATGGGCCCGACCTACCCCGTCCCCCGTTTCGCTACAGGAGCTCGGGGACCTCGAGGCAGTCAGGCGGGCTGGACGTGAGGTCGGTCACGTCGACGAGCCCCGACGGGCGGACGACCACGTCGACCAGGTCGAGCGGGACGACCTCCTCCTCGGCCGCCCACGGCTCGTCACCGGCGCGGGCGCCGAGGCTGGCGACGAGGGACGACCACAGCCCTGGAGGAAGCCGCCGCCCGACGCCGGCCACCAACCACACGGGGAGATCGGCGCAGCGGGCCACGGCGGCGGCCGCCCGGGCCCCGGGGACGGCCACGAAGCCCTCCGGTCCGACTGCCCCCGCCTCCAGCACGACCAGCTCCGCCGCCGCCACCGCTGCTCCCAAGCCCCCCTCGTCGACCTCGACGGCCTCCAACCCGATGTCCCACAGGCGGCGGGCGAGCTGGGCGCCCTCGCCCAGGGCGTCGATCACCAACGGGCGGAGGTCCCCTCGGCGAGCCAGGGCCTCACTCACGACCTCGGGCCAACCGAGGACGACGACCAGCCCGGCCTCGGGGAGCTCGGTTCGGAGCTGCCCGGCGGTGGGATCGTCGTCGATCTCCTGCACGCAGCGCCAGGCTTCCCTGCGGGGCTCGTGGCTGGCGAGCACGCGGGCGCACAACCACCGCAGTGGACCCGACGCCGGGTGGTGCTGGAGGAGCCGCCGGCACGAGAGCAAGAGCCCGGCAGGGTCACCGGCGAGCGCGCCCAGGGCGACCGCCCCCTCGCGCACCAGGACTGCGTGCTCCAGGGGCCCGGCCCGGGCCAGGGAGCGCAGCCGCTCGACGGGGTGCACGACTCGACCCTAGCGATCGGACGCCGGGGGAACGGCGTCGTCTCCTTCAACTTTCTGGCCCCAGGGAGGGCGCGCTACCTTCATCGGAGTGCCCACCGACGCTCCTGCCGATGTGGCCCTGGCCCCACTCAACGGGACGGCCCACCCGCTGGAGCAGTGGCTCACCACCTTCCACCTGGTGCTCGCTGCCCTCGACCCCTTCACCTCCGAGAGCGCCTGGCTGCTGCCCACCGTGGCCCGGATCTTTCGCGTCTACGACCAGGCCGACTGCCGCGTGGCCATCCTCATCACCTGCACGGGTGACGAGGCTCGCCAGTTCCTCGGCCCCTACGCCCAGGAGTTCCTCACCTTTGCCGATCCCGACCGCGAGGCCGTCAAGGCGTTGGGCTTGGAACGACTCCCGGCGTTGGTGCACATCCGCCAGGACCTCAGCGTCGCCGGGATGGCCGAGGGGTGGCACCCCCAACAGTGGCGCGACCTCACCGACCGGCTGTCGCAGGCCATGAGCTGGAGCCGCCCCGCCATCCCCGGCCGCGGCGACCCCGCAGCCTACGACGGAACCCCCGCCCTGGGCTGAGGGCGTCGCCGCTATGCGCCTGGCTTGAAGATCATGAGGGCGAGGAGGGCGACGAAGAGGAGGTTGAAGACGGCGCTGTAGGTAGCGAGCTTCTTGTCTTGGCGCTGCCCGGTCCCCTCCTCGTTGCCGGAGGGTCGGCCCGTCACCGCCGCCGCGGCCAAGGCGTTGGCCCGTCGCCGGGTGGGGACCAGTACGGCCAGCAGGACCACTGCGGCGGCGATGTAGAGCAGGAACGACAGGCTGATCCACGGCTCTTCGAACCCGATGGCACCATCGCTCAGGACCACCAGGAGGATGCCGAGGACGGGCACGGCATAGAACGAACCCTGGGCCAGCCGCTTGGTCACCGTCGCGCTGGCCTCCCCGATGGCCAGCCCCTCGGACCCACCCCGCTCCCGTGCCAGCCGGGCGTAGACCTCGTTGGTGATGAGACTGCCGAAGGCGACCACCACGGTGAGGATGTGCAACAGCAGCACCAACCGGTAGAGCCACCCCGAGACACCCATGGTCCTGCTTCCTCCTGTGCTCGACGCCGTCGGCGCCGACGGTACCGCCCGCTCCCGTCGGCCGCGCGGTTGGCCCCCGGCCACAGCGGGGCAGGGTGAGCCCGCCCACCAAGAAGAGGAGACCCCATGGCCACAAACAACCAACCGCACACCTTCCGGACCTCGGCTGCGCCGTCTGGGACCACGACGACCCGCACGACCAGGAGCACGAGGTCGAGTCGGGCCCCCAGCCAGTACCTGGCCCTGATCGTCGGCCTGGCCTTCGTCGCCGCCGGCGTGCTCGGGTTCTTCATCACCGGCTTCGACGACTTCTTCGCCCGGGACACCAACCAGTTCCTCCTCGGCCTGGAGATCAACCCGGCCCACAACGTCGTGCACCTGGTGCTCGGCCTCCTGGGCCTGGCCCTGTGGTGGACGCTCGCCGGTGCCCGCACCTACGGCGCCGTGCTCTTCGTCGGCTACGCCGCAGCCTTTGTCTACGGCCTGTTCGCCGTCGACAACACCGAGATCAACTTCCTGTCGCTGAACACCGCCGACAACTGGTTCCACCTGGCCAGCGCCCTGACCGGCTTGGTCATCGCCGTCCTGCCCGCCCGCCGGCGCTGAGCAGGGAAAGGAAGGCACATGGGCTCTCTCGGCCTGCGCCATCCCTCGCACTGGGTGGGCACAACCGACCCTTCGTCCTACCCCCGCCTAGCCGGACGGGTCGAGGTCGACGTCGCCGTCATCGGCGGTGGCATCACCGGGCTGACCACCGCGCTGCTGCTCAAGCGGGCCGGGGCCAGCGTCGCGCTGGTCGAGGCCGATCGGGTGGCCTCTGGCACCACCGGCTACACCACGGCCAAGGTGACCTCGCTGCACGGCCTCACCTACGCCGAGCTGATCAACAGCCACGGCGAGGACAAGGCCCACCAGTACGCCCAGGCCAACCAGGCCGCCCTCGCTCAGGTGGCCGCCCTGGTCGACCAGCTCGACATCGACTGCCAGTTCGAGCGACAGCCCGCCTTCACCTACACCACCGAGACGCCCCGTCGGGCCGACATCGCCGCCGAGGTGGAGGCGGCCACCACGCTGGGCCTGCCCGCGTCCTACACCGAGGACACCGCCCTGCCCTATCCGATCGAGGCGGCCATCCGCTTCGAGGACCAGGCCCAGTTCCATCCCCGCCGCTACTGCCTGGCCTTGGCCGCAGCCATCCCCGGCGACGGCTCGCACCTCTTCGAGATGACCCGGGCCAGCGACGTCGACGAGGCCGGCGAGCGGCCGACCGTGCGCGCCGAGGGCGGCGAGGTCGTCGCTGGCGACGTGGTGGTAGCCACCCTGCTGCCCTTCATCGACTTGGGCGGGTTCTTCGCCAAGGCCCATCCCATGATGTCCTACGCCATGGCCGTGCGGATCGACGGCGACGTGCCCGAGGGCATGTACCTGGGGGCCGACTCGCCCACGCGGTCGGTGCGCCCCGTGCACCTCGACGGACCCGGCGGGGAGGTGGGACTCATCCTCGGGGGTGAGAGCCACAAGGTGGGCCAGGGCGGCGACACCGAGCAGTACTACGCCAACCTGGAATCCTGGGCGCGCACCACCTTCCCCATCCGCTCGATCGACTACCGGTGGTCGGCGCACGACTACGTCCCCGTCGACTCGGTCCCCTACGTGGGCCGCTCCCCCCGAAGCCGGCGCGTGCACGTGGCCACGGGCTTCAAGAAGTGGGGCATGAGCAACGGCACGGCGGCGGGGATGGTCCTGGCCGACCTCCTCGTGGGCCGGGCCAACCCCTGGGCCGAGGTGTTCGACGCCACCCGGGTCGATGCCAAGGCCTCGGCCAAGGAGTTCGTCTCGGAGAACCTCGACGTGGGCAAGCGCTTCGTGAAGGACCACCTGTCCCGCATGGGCTCCCCCCCTGCCGAGGAGCTGGCTCCCGGACAGGGAGGCTTGGTCAACGTGGGCGGCGACGATGTGGCGGCCTACCGCCGGCCCGACGGCAGCCTGGCGGCGGTGTCAGCGGTGTGCACCCACCTGGGCTGCACCGTCCAGTGGAACCCGGCCGAGACCACCTGGGACTGCCCCTGTCACGGCTCTCGCTTCGACTGCGAGGGCGTCGTCCTCTACGGCCCCGCCGTCGCCGACCTCGCCCCCGTGCCCATCGATCCCGAGGAGCAGTAGTGCCTGACGACGAACTCCCCGACCAACGCCCTCCCGACGCCGTGCCCGGAGACCAGGCCCAGCCCTCCAACCAGCCCATCGACGAGATGGTGGTCAGTGAGCCGCTAGATCTGTCCGACGACGCCGATGACGAGGTGGTCGAGCAGCAGAACGTGGGCCCCGGGAACCGCCGGGGCGGTGGGGAGTGGCCCGACCCGGGGGCACCGCCCTCCGACGCCGCCCCCGGCTCTGCCGGCATGGGGCCCGAGCGCTCAGGTGGCCCCTCCCAGTTCAAAGATCCGCTCGACGAAGAGCGGGAGGAGAGCGTGCGCCGTCGCACCTGAGCGAAGGCCACGCCCATCGGTCAGCCGAGGTTGACACCGCTGCGGGTGAGGGCCAGCACGTCGAGAGCTCGGTCGAGCTCGTCGCCGGTCATCCATCCCCACTCCAGGACCACTGCCCGCACCGAGCGGCCGCTGCGCTGGCACTCCTTGACGACCCGGGCGGTGCGTTCGTAGCCCAGCACCGGGTTCAGCGCCGTCGCCACCGCCGGCGACGACTCGGCGTAGGCCCGGCATCGGTCCTCGTCGGCGACGATGCCGGCCACGCAGGAGTCGGCCAGCAGGCGGCTCACCGCCGCCAGCAGCCGCGTCGACTCGAGCAGGTTGCGGGCCATGACCGGGAGCATCACGTTGAGCTCGAAGCTGCCGGAGGCGCCGGCGAAGGCCACGGCGGCATCGTTGCCCACCACCTGGGCCACCACCTGGCACACCGCTTCGGGCACCACCGGGTTGACCTTGCCGGGCATGATCGACGAGCCGGGTTGGAGGTCGGGTAGGCGGATCTCGGCCAGGCCGGTCCGGGGCCCGCTGGCCATCCAGCGCAGATCGTTGGCCACCTTGATCAGCGACACGCCGATCACCCGCAACACGCCGGAACACTCGACCAGGACGTCCTGTCCCCCCTGAGCCTCGAAGTGGTCCCGGGCCTCGGTGAGGGGGAGACCGAGCACCTCGCCCACATGGGCGACGACCCGGGGGGCAAAGCCCTCGGGGGCGTTGAGCCCCGTGCCCACCGCCGTACCCCCGAGCGGGAGCTCGCTGAGCCGGGGCAGGACCCCGTCCAGGCGCTCGATGCCGAGCTCGAGCGCCCGGGCGTAGCCCCCGAGCTCCTGGCCGAGGGTCACGGGGGTGGCGTCCATGAGATGGGTGCGCCCGGCCTTGACCACCTCGCTCAGCTCGCTCGACTTGGCCCGCAGAGCGCCGGCGAGGTGGGCGAGCGCCGGCACCAGGTCGGTGGTGACGGCCGTGGCTGCAGCCACGCGGATGGCCGAAGGGAACACGTCGTTGCTCGACTGGCTGGCGTTGACCTCATCGTTGGGATGGACCGGCCGACCCAGCCGCTCGCCCGCCAGTGAGGCCAGCACCTCGTTGACGTTCATGTTCGACGACGTGCCCGAGCCCGTCTGGAACACGTCGACGGGGAACTGGTCGTCCCAGCGGCCCTGGACGACCTCGTCAGCGGCGGCGGCGATGGCGCCGGCCACCGCGGGGTCGATGACGCCCAGGCTGGCGTTGACCACCGCCGCCGCCCCTTTGATGCGGGCCAGGGCCCGGATCAGGCCGGCCTCGACTCGCTGGCCCGAGACGGGGAAGTTCTGCACCGCCCGCTGGGTCTGAGCTCCCCACCGGGACGCCAGCGGCACAGCCACGTCACCCATGGTGTCGTGCTCGATCCGCTGCTCGTTGGGCCCGGCCTGCATCGGGGGGACGCTACCGGCGCCGGTCGGCAACCGACCCTCGC
>JAUJLZ010000280.1 GCA_030447125.1 Acidimicrobiales bacterium | reverse complement strand
GGGGGTGGTTCTGCAGCAGGGGGTTGGGCCCGGGGCCGTCGGCCGGGATGGCGCCCGCCACCGTGGTGAAGGGGTCGGCGGGGCCGAGCATGAGGGCGAAGAAGAAGGCGGCCACCACGAACATGGTCAGGGTGGCCCAGGCCACCAGCGGGTCGCCCGCCTTGTCCCGGAACCGGTGCACCACGGCCGCCAGGAAACCGGCCAGCACCAGGGCCCACAGGATGATCGAGCCCTCGAGGGCCGACCACATCGAGGCGACGGTGTAGAGCAGCGGCGTCGAGCGGCTGCCGTTGTCGGCCACGTACTGGAGGGAGAAGTCGTGGGTGACGAGGGCGATCTCCATGGCCACGCTGGCCAGCACGGCGCCGCCCAGCACCAGCCAGGCGAACGACCGTCCCAGCCAGAGCAGCCCGGCGCCCCGGTCACCCCCCCGAGCGCTGCGACGGCGTTGGCGCAGGCCGGCGGCCAGGGTGAGCACGCCGAGCACCGAGGCCACGAAGCCGAGCATCACCCCGGCGCTGCCCAGGGCCGCGTTCACGGCCCACACCCCTGCTCTTCAGCCAGGGCCAGCCGGTCGGCCTCCTCGGTGCGGTACTCCGACGTGTGCTTCACCAGGATCCGGTCGCTGGCGTAGGTGTCGCCCGTGGCCGCGAACCCGCCCTCGAGGACCACGGGGATGCCGTCGGCGAACAGCTCGGGGGGGTCGCCCTGGTGGCGCACGTCGACGCGGGCACAGGCGAACTCCACCTGGAAGTCCACCTCCTCGCCCGACTGGCGCACCGACCCGGGCACCACCGTGCCCTGGAGGCGGAAGCGCTCGTCGCCCAGCTCGGCCCGCTGGGCCACGGCCTCGTCGGCGTTGTAGAAGTAGGTGGTGGCCTCGCCCAGGCCCTGCAGGAGCAGGAAGGCCAGGGCCCCGCAGATCAGGGCGATGACGATCCCGAGCCGCAGTCGAGCCGGGTCGTAGCGCCGGCCGCCGCCCTGATCGCCGGCCGTCTCGGTGGACGGCGTCGTCTCGGAGGTCTCGGGCGCGCTCACCTGGGCTCCTGGCCCGGTGCGGGAGCGGACGCCTGCTCGGGGGCCGAGCGGGCCAGCACCCGTCCCCGGCGCAGGACCCGCAGGGCGTAGGCACCCAGGGTGACCAAGGTGACGCCGTAGCCGGCGGCCACGTAGGGGTCCATCAGGCGATCACCGCCTCTCGCCGTCGCTCTTCGATGGCCTGGTGCAGGGCCCGGTCCTCGGCCTCGTCCTCGAGGCGGGCGACCCGGACCCGATGGGCCAGCAGCCAGGCGTAGACGAGGGTCATGGCCAACAGGCCGAGCAGCATGGCCCCGATGAACGCGCCGTCGAGGTCGTTGCCCGGGTCGAGCTGGGCCATGGAGCGGCCCTGGTGCAGGGTGCGCCACCACGTCACCGCGAAGTGGTTGAGCGGCACCACGGCCACGGCGAGCAGTGCGGTCACCGCTGAGCGGCGAGCCCGGACGTCGGGCGAGGCCGGCACCTGGCGCAGGGCCAGGTAGCCGAGGTAAAGCGCCAGCATCAAGGCGCTGAGCGTGAGGCGGGCGTCCCACACCCACCACACCCCCCAGGTGGGTCGGCCCCAGATGCTGCCGGTGGCCAGGGTGAGGGCGGTGAAGACCACCCCGATCTCGGCCGAGGCGCCGGCCACCCGGTCCCAGGAGGGGGAGCGGGTGCGGGACCACAGCCACAGGGCGCTGGCCAGGGCGGTCACCCCAAAGGCGATGTAGGAGGCCCAGGCCACCCCCGGGTGGATGGCGATGAGGCGGGAGTAGTCGCCCTGCTCCACGGTGGCGGGCAAGGTCAGGCCCAGCACCACCGTGGCCCCGAGGGCCAAGATGGCGGCCAGCCCCAGGCTGAGGGTGAGGGGCCCTCCGCTGGTGCGCTCGGTTGTCGAGGTCTCGGTCGTCACTGTTCCTCCATCAGGGGCCCGAAGGCCACCACGCCAAAGGCTACGTAGACCACGGCGAACACACCCAACAGCACCAGCCAATCGCCCGGCGCCACATCGAGCCCGCCGGTGCCCAGCGCCGACTCCGACGCCCGAGTGGCAGCGATCAACACCGGCGCCACCGCGGGCAGGAGCAGCAGCGGCAGCAACGTCTCGCGCACCCGCGACCCCGTCGCCAACGCACCGTAGAGGGTACCGGCGGCGGCCAGCCCAAAGGTCGCGGCCACCGCGGTGGCCGCCAGGGTGGCGTAGCCGGCCGGGTCGACGCCGTAGAGCACGACCACCCCGGCACCGAGCAGGACCTCGAGGGCCAGGAGCTGCACGACGACCGCCCCGGCCTTGCCCAGGAAGATGCCGGCGGGATCAAGCCCCGAGAGGCGCAGGGCATCGTCAGTCCCCTCGCCCGATTCCACCGTCTGGGCCCGCTGGACGGCCAGGAGGGCGGAGAACAGCACCGCCACCCAGAACAGCCCGGCGGCGGCCCGGGTCAACACCCCCCGGTCGGGGTCCAGGGCGAAGGCGAACAGCACCAGCACCAGCACGGCGAAGGGCGCCACCTGGTTGGTGGCCACCCGCGACCGGGCCTCGATGCGCAGGTCCTTGCCCGCCACCAGCAGGGCGTCACGCCACATGCACCGGCTCCGGACAGGACGGCGCCTCGACCAGGCCGGTCTCACGGTCGCCGTCGGCGTCGCCGACGCGCCCCCCCGCCAGGGCCACCGAGCGGGTGGCCAGGGCGACGGCCCGGTCGAGCTCGTGGCTGGCCAACACCACGGTGGCGCCCGAGGCGGTGACCTCTTGGACCAGGCCGTCGACCACGTCACGGCCGGCGGCATCGAGCCCGGCGTGGGGCTCGTCGAGGAGCCACAGCTCCGGGGCCCGGGCGGCCAGGATGGCCAGGGCCGTGCGGCGGCGTTGCCCGGCTGACAGGCGTGCGGCGAGGACATCGGCCAAGCGGCCGTCGAGCCCGAAGCGGGCCATGGCGCCGCCCACGTTGGCGGCCGGCGCGCCTGCCGCCCGGGACCAGAAGCGCAGGTTGTCGGCCACGGTGAGGTCGTCGTAGAGGGCGG
>JAUJLZ010000279.1 GCA_030447125.1 Acidimicrobiales bacterium | reverse complement strand
GGTGGCGACCTCTTGCGGACGCATTCGATCCGTGCGGTCGCCGGTGCCCGCCACTACGGAGCGAGAGCGGTCATGGTCGATGCCCTCGACGCCAGCGCAGCCAGCTTCTACCGGCACCACGGCTTGATGCCCTTCCATGGGCAGCGGCTGTACCGGCGGATCTGGGAGCTCGAGCCTGCTTTGCAGGCCTGAGAGATCCGCCGTTCCCGACCCTTGCCTTCCCCGCTAGTGCGTGATACACAGTAGCTCGTGATCGACAAGAGCGGCACTGACACCACCCAACTGCTCAAGGGCGTGCTCGACCTGGCCGTGCTGGCCGTCGTGCGCGAGGACGACGGCTACGGCTACGCCATCCTGCGTCGCCTGCGAGACGCCGGCCTCGAAGACGTGGGCGACGCCTCGGTCTACGGCACCCTGCGCCGGCTGTTCGCCGCCGGCGCCCTCTCCTCCTACGTGGTGCCCTCCGAGGAGGGCCCCCACCGCAAGTACTACGCCCTCACCCCCCTCGGGCGCGACCTGCTGGAGCGGGGGGCCAAGACCTGGCGCCAGTTCGCCGACACCCTCGACAACCTCGTGGGCCCCGACCGCAAGGAGGCCGCATGACCGCCACCAGCACCCCCACCTCCGGCGAGGTGACCCGCTACCTCGACCAGGTGCGGGCCCTGCTCGTCGACCTCCCTGCCGACGAGCGTGAGGAGCTGCTCGACGACCTGGCCGTCCACCTCCACGAGGTGCGGGCCGAGACCGACGAGCCCCTGGAGCAGGCGCTCGGAAACCCGGCGGCCTTCGCCGCCGAGCTGCTGGCGTCGTCGGGCCACGCCGGCGCCCCCCGCCGCCGCGGGCCGTGGCGACGCCTTCCGGGTCTGGAGCGGGCCCAACGGCATTGGGGACGCCAGCGGACCACCGCCGCCGAGCGTTGGGTACGGGCGCTGCTGCCCGAACTGGTCCCCGGATGGTGGGTCCTGCGGGGCTACCTGGCCGCGATGCTGGTGTCGGAGATCACCAACGACCGCTTCGGCTCCTTCCCCCTCCCCGCCATCGCCGGTTCCCGGCTCCTGGGCCTGGCGGCGACCGCCGGGGCCATCTTCGCGTCGGTGCAACTGGGGCGTCGCCACGCCGGCCGCCGCCATCCCTTCTGGGTGTGGGGCCTCGACACGGTGGTGGTCCTGGGGGCGATCTCCGCGTTCGTGGCCCTTGGTCCCAACCCCAACGAGTACGTCTACGTCGATGACGTCCACGCCGTGGGCAGCGGCCAGCTCACCCAACCCGACGGGACGACGATCACCAACCTCTACGCCTACGACGCCGAGGGTCGCCTGCTCGACGGGGTGCTGGTGTACGACCAGGACGGCAACCCCGTGGTCGTGGCCCCTGAAGGATCAACGCCCTACACCGACGACGGATTCGCAGTGGAGACCGACTACCGCCTCGACATCAACGGGGCCGAGGTGCGCAACGCCTACCCGCTCGACCAGCGGGTCGAGGAGTGGCGAAGCGGGCCCGACGGCAGCGAGCGGGTGGTCGACGCGCCCGTCCGACCTCCCGCCATCACCACCCCTCGTCTGGCCCCTGACGGCGGGGACACCGGTAGCAGTGCCACGACCACGACCACGAGTCCGTCCACCACCTCGACCACGAGCGTCCCGCCCACGTCCGGCGCTGAGCCCGGCCCTGAGCCCGAGCCGACACCCTCGGTCCCGGCCGAGCCGGCTCCGCCTCCTGCCCCCGGCGGCTAGTCGGGCGTTCCAGATCCTTCAGGGCAGGTCCCCCGCCGTCGACCGCCTTCAGCGGTGGTGGCGGAGGGCGTCGATGACCGACGCATCCCAGGCGTGGGTCCGCAGCAGGCGGTAGCGGCCCGCGGCCAGGCGCAGGTAGGCCTCGGTCTCCTGGTGCTGCTCCCGGATCAGGCCCGCCTCCCGCAGCGTGGCCACCACCGGGTCGTACTCCTCGGCGAACCACCGCCGAGCCACTGCGGCACGATCGACGAAGCGTCCCTCGGCCTGCATCAAGCGAAAGCCCCACGCCTCCACCGCCTCGGCCAGATCGCCGTAGTCGGGCGGCGTGCCCAGACGGACCCTGACCCGGAGCTCGACGGGGAGGGGGACGCGCTCCCACAACAGGCGCTCGTGACTCTTGACCGGGAGGTCGGTGAGCCGCAGGTCAGCACCGACGCCGGTGTGGGTGAGCACCTCGGTGACCCGGGCATCGATGGCCCGGCGACCCCGTACCCGCGCCACCGCCACCCGGTGGTGGCCGTCACGCACGAAGTGGGCCTCCCCTACCCGGTAGACGTCGATGGGGGGCATGGCCAGGCCCCGGCGCTCGGCGGCGGCGATGCGCTCGAAACGGACTCGTGATTCACCCGACGTGGGGCGGAACCGGCGGTCGAACCCACGGGTCCGGTCGACCGAGCCGACGACGGTGTCGAGGTCGATGCTCCGCAGGCCGAGTGACCGCTCGCCGACACGACCGAGGGCGGCGACCACCTCGTCGAAGGGGAGGATGACGTCGACGTCGCCGGGCTGGCCCCTCAGCCGTGCGGCCAGGCGAGCCAGCACCTGGTGACGCCGGGCCCGGACGAAGTCGTCCCGGGCATCGGCATCGGGAAAGCCCGTGTCCATGGGCATGGTCCTGCGAGTACCCGTCGCCCCGCCCTGCGATGCTTCCCGCACTCAGCCGCACATCTCCGGTCGGTCACGATGTCGGGTAGGCATCCTGGCGACGTTGCACGTCGACGACGATGCCCGTCCTTTCCCCATCGAGGATCTCGTAGAGGATCCGATGTTCACCTCTGGTGACTTCTCCAGCAGGGCGCGATGCTTGGACGATGGCCAAGGAGACGGCTGAGGTGGAGGTCGACGGGCGGACGGTGACCGTGACCAACCCGTCGAAGGTGTTCTTCTCGGCCCGGGGGGAGACCAAGCTCGACCTGGTCCACTACTACCTGGCCGTGGGGGAGGGCGCGCTGCGGGGCGTCTACGAGCGACCCACGGTGCTCAAGCGCTTCCCCAACGGCGCCGAGGGCGACTTCTTCTTCCAGA
>JAUJLZ010000043.1 GCA_030447125.1 Acidimicrobiales bacterium | reverse complement strand
CGAGCTGCGGGGCATGGGCACCACCATGTGCGTGGTCGCCCTGGTCCCCGGCGCCACTGGCGAGGGCGACGGTGAGGCAGACGGGCCGGGTGACGCAGGCGGTGATCCTGACGACGAGCGCATCGTCGTGGCCAACGTGGGCGACTCGCGCGTCTATCAGTTCCACGACGGCGACGTCACCCAGATCACCGACGACCACAGCCTGGTGGAGGACCTGGTCCGAGAGGGCCGGCTCTCTGCCGAGGAGGCCCGCACCCACCCGCAACGCAACATCTTGACCCGGGTGTTGGGCAACGAACCCGACGTCGAGGTCGACACCTGGGAGATCGTGCCCCAGCGGGGTGACCGTTACCTGTTGTGCAGCGACGGGCTGTTCAACGAGGTCGACGACGACCGCATGTCTGCGGTGCTGCGTCGCCTAGCCGATCCCGAAGACGCCGCCCAAGAGCTGGTGGCGCTGGCCAACCAGCACGGCGGGCGCGACAACGTGAGCGTGGTGGTCGTCGACGTGGTGGACGACGACGACCGGGCCGGGGTCGCCTCCGCCGCCCTGGCCACCCCAACCGTGGCCACGCGCCCTCCCGCCACCACCAGCGTCCCCGCCACCTCGGTCCCCGCCGATGCTTCCGCCCCCTCCCCCGCCGGCGCCCCCTCACCTGGCTCCTCCACCTCCCCTGCCCCCTCCACCGCCAAGACGGCCGCCACGCACCGGCCCCGGAGGGTGACCTGGCGCTCACTGCTGTTCGTCGCCAGCCTGCTGATCGTGCTCGGTGGCGCCGGCGGCGCCGTGGCCTGGTTCGCCCGCAGCACCTACCACGTGGGCGTGGACGACGAGCAGGTCGTGATCTACCGGGGGCGTCCGGGCGGCCTGTTGTGGATCCAGCCGACGCTGGCCGAACGCACCGAGCTCACCTTGGACGAGGTGCCCCCGGCCCGCCAACCTGCAGTCACCGCCGGCAAGGAAGAGCCGTCGCTGGCCCAGGCTCGTGAGTACGTCGCCGCCCTGGAGGAACAGGCTGCGGCCGAGCGCCGCACGACCACCACCACGACGTCCATGACATCCACGACGTCGTCCACCACGACCACGACCAGCACCGGGGCCCTCACCGGGACGGGAGGCCGTTGATCCCCGTCGTCCGGCGCAACACCGAGCTCGGCCTGATCCTGCTGGTCATCGTCATCACCGCCGGCGCCTACACGCTGGCCAGCCTGGCGACCACCGCCGACCTGCCCGCCGACATCGGGCCCTTCCTCGGCATCGTGCTGGCCCTGCTCGCCGGCGCCCACGTGGCCACCCGGCGCCTCGCCCCCGGCGGCGACGGGGTCCTGTTGCCCATCGCCGGCCTGCTCAACGGCTTGGGCTACGTCTGGATCGCCCGCCTCGACGAGGACCTGGCCGGCCTGCAGGCCACCTGGACGGCGGTGGGGATCACCGCGTTCGTGGTCACCCTGGCCGTGGTCCGGCGTACCCGTGACCTCGAGCGCTACCGCTACACCTTCATGCTCGCCGGCGTCGGGCTGCTGTTGCTGCCGCTCGTCCCGATCATCGGCAAGACGGTCAACGGCGCCCGGATCTGGGTCCAGCTCGGACCCATCAGCTTCCAGCCCGGAGAGTTCGCCAAGATCATCTTGGCCGTGTTCTTCGCCTCGTACCTGGTCGAGAAGCGCGAGGTGCTGGGAATGGCCGCCAACCGGATCGGACCCCTGACCCTGCCCGACCTGCGCCATTTCGGGCCTGTGGTCCTGGCCTGGGCCGCCTCGCTGTTGGTCATGACCGCCCAGCGCGACCTGGGATCGTCGCTGCTGTTCTTCGCCCTGTTCGTCGTCATGCTCTGGGTGGCCACCGAACGGGCCTCGTACCTGGCCGTGAGCGCTGTGCTGTTCGCCGGAGGAGCCTTCGCTGCCTGGAACATCTTCGCCCACGTGCAGCGGCGCATCGCCATCTGGTTGAACCCCTGGTCCGACGTCACCGACCAGGGGTTCCAGGTGGTCCAGGCCACCTTCGCCCTGGCCTGGGGGGGTGTCGCCGGCACCGGGCCCGGCCTGGGCAACCCCGACCGCATCCCCCTCGTCGAGACCGACTTCATCTTCGCCGCCATCGGCGAGGAGCTGGGCCTGTTGGGGTCGGCCGCCCTACTGGTCGCCTACCTCCTCATGGTGGGGACCGGGCTGCGCATCGCCCTGCGGGCCGAGGCTCCCTTCAACAAGCTGCTGGCCACCGGCCTGACGGCCATCCTCGGCATCCAGTCGTTCATCATCATCGGCGGGGTCATCCGCCTGGTGCCCCTCACCGGGATCACCCTTCCGTTCGTCTCCTACGGGGGATCCTCCCTGATCGCCAACTACATCCTCTTGGCCCTGCTCATCCGCATCTCCGACGACAACGCCAACGCCGACCGGGCCAGCGCCGACCGGGCCAGCGCCGACCGGGCCAGCGCCTGACCATGCCAGCGCCTGACGGGGCCAGAGCCGGGACGGTCCGGTGAACCGCCAGATCCGGCGCCTGGGCATCGGCCTGCTCGTCCTCTTCGGCGCCCTGTTCGTCCAGCTCAACGTCATCCAGGTCCTGCGGGCCGACTCCTACAACAACAACCCCAACAACACCCGCGCCATCGTGCGAGACTTCAGCCGCCCCCGAGGCCAGATCGTCGCCGCCGACGGCACCGTGCTGGCCCGGTCGGTGCCGGCCGAGGGCCGTTTCGAGCGCCAGCGGGAGTACCCCGAAGGTGAGCTCTTCGCCGGGGTGACCGGGTACTTCTCCTTCATCGCCGGGGCCGACGGTGTGGAGCGCTCCTACAACGACGTGCTCGCCGGTCGCACCACCGAGAGCTTCAGCGACATCGGCGAGCTGCTCCTCGGCGAGCCTCGCACCGCCGACGTCGCCCTCACCATCGCCCCCGAGGTGCAGCGGGTGGCCCGCGACGCCCTGGGAGAGACCCGCGGCTCGGTCGTGGCCCTCGACCCGCGGGACGGCGCGGTGCTGGCCCTGTGGAACTTTCCCAGCTACGACCCCGGGCTGCTGTCCTCGGTCGACATCGAAGCCGCCCAGGACGCTCGGGAGCGCCTCCTCGCCGATGAAGCCCAACCGCTCCTGCCCGCCACCTACCGCGAGACGTTCTTCCCCGGATCCACCTTCAAGGTGGTCACCGCCGCCGCCGGGCTCTCCAGCGGCCTGGTCTCGGTCGACCGCCCTCGGTACCCGTCGAGCTCGGGCTATGTCCCCCCCCTCACGACCAACCCCATCAACAACTTCGGGAACAGCACCTGCGGCGGGACGTTGTTCCAGATCCTGCAGGTGTCGTGCAACACCGCCTTCGCCCAGATGGGCGTCGACCTCGGCGCCGACGTGCTCGTGCGCCAGGCCGAGGCCTTCGGGTTCAACGACGTCCCGCCCCTCGACCTTCCCGGGGTGGTGGCGTCGCCGGTCAGGGACGCCGCCTTTTTCGTCCAAAACACCCCGGTCCTGGCCATGACCGCCATCGGCCAGAACGCCGTGCGCTCCACCCCACTGCAGATGGCCCTGGTGGCGGCCGGGGTAGCCAACGGCGGTGAGGTGATGGTGCCCCACGTGATGGCCGAGGTGCGCGACGACCAGGGCGAGGTGATCGACCGCTTCGAGCCCCGGTCCTGGACCCGGGCCACGAGTCCCCAGGTGGCCGCCACGCTGACCGATGCCATGACCGGGGTGGTGGAAGGGGGCACCGCCAGCCGCCTGGCCGTGGCCGGGGTCGCCACCGCAGGCAAGACGGGGACCGCCCAGCTCGGCAACGGCCTGTCCCATGCCTGGATCGTGGGCTTCGCCCCCGCCGACGCCCCCCGGGTGGCAGTGGCGGTCATCGTGGAGGCCCAGCCCGGAGCCAGCGAGCAGACCGGCGGACGAGTAGCCGCCCCCATCGCCCAGGCCGTGCTCAGCGCCGCGCTCGACGCGACGGCGCCGTGAGCCGCTCCGCCTAGTCTCTCGACATGGCCGAGGAGGAGCAGCGGATCTTCAACGCCCGCTACGAGTTGCACCGGCGCATCGCCCGGGGCGGCATGGCCGACGTCTTCTTGGCCCGCGACGCGCTGCTCGACCGGCCCGTGGCGGTCAAGGTGCTCTTCCCCGAGTTCGCCACCGACCCCACCTTCGTCCAGCGCTTCCGCCGGGAGGCCCAGGCCGCCGCCAACCTCAGCCACCCCAACATCGTGTCGGTCTACGACTGGGGGGAGGAAGGCGGGACGTACTTCATCGTCATGGAGTACATCGAAGGCCGGAGCCTGGCCCAGATCATCAAGGACGAGGGCCGCCTGCACCCCGACCGGGCCGCCGACATCACCGCCGACGCGGCCGCCGCCTTGGGCTTCGCCCACCGCAACGGCGTGGTGCACCGCGACGTGAAGCCCGGCAACGTCATCATCTCCCCGAGCGGCCAGGTCAACGTGGCCGACTTCGGGATCGCCCGGGCCGTCTCCAACCAGGAGAACCTGACCCAGGCGGGCACCGTCATGGGCACCGCCACCTACTTCTCGCCCGAGCAGGCCCGGGGCGAGTCGGTCGACCCCCGCAGCGACGTCTACTCCCTCGGTGTGGTCCTCTACGAGATGCTCACCGGTCGGCCGCCCTTCACCGGCGACAGCCCGGTGTCGGTGGCCTACAAGCACGTGCAGGAGACCCCCGAGTCGCCCCGGAGCCGCAACCGGGACATCCCCCCGGCCCTGGAGGCCGTGGTGCTCAAGGCCATGGCCAAGGACACCGGTGATCGCTACGCCTCGGCCGAGGACCTGCGGGCCGATCTGCGCCGGTTCCGGGAGGGCAGCCAGGTGACCGCCGCCGCCCTGGTGCCTCCCCCGCTGCCCGTCGACGCCGCCACCCGGGCCGTCAACGTGGCCCCAGCCGCTGACGTGGGGGCCACCCGGGCGATCCCCGCAGCCCAAGAGATCCGAACCATTCGCCAGGAGGAGGACCGTTACTACGAGGAGCCGCCCCGCCGCCAGAACACCGCCTTCATCGTGGTCCTGGTCGCCCTGCTGGCCGTGCTGGCCGGTCTGTTGTTCCTGCTGGCCTCCAACCTCGGTCTGGGCGGCGACGACGCCACCGAGGTCGAGGTCCCCCGCCTCGAAGGGTTGACCGAAGCTGAGGCCCGAGCTGAGCTGGCCGAGGCCAACCTGGCCGTGGGTGAAGTCACCCCCGAGGAGAGCCCCGACGAGGAGCCGGGCGTGGTCCTCAGTTCGGACCCCCCCGCCGGCGAGACGGTCGAGGAGGACTCAGCCGTCAACCTCGTGGTCAGTGCCGGCACCGAGCGGGTGGTGGTCCCCGAGATCGAGGGCCTGTCCGAGCTGGATGCCCGAGGTCGGCTCGACACCGCCCGCCTGGTTCCCCGATTCGAGCGCCAGGAGAGCACCGAGGTGGACGAGGGCGACGTGATCTCCTCCAACCCGGCCGAGGGCGAGGAGGTCCCGGTGGGCTCGACCGTGGTGGTGCAGGTCTCCAGCGGACCGCCCCTGGTGAGGGTTCCCTCGGTCATTGGCAACCAACAAGACGCCGCCCTCAACACCCTCATCAACGCCGGCTTCCGCCCGCAGATCCGCCAAGAGGCGGCCAACCAGGCCACCGGCATCGTCATCGGCACAGAGCCTGCGGCCGGGACCGAGGCCCCCGAGGGCAGCACCGTCACCCTGATCGTGTCCACGGGCCCGGCTACCACCACCACGGCGGCTCCCTCCACGACGACGACCTCGACGACCACGCCGTCGACCACGACCAGCAGCTTTCCCTTCCCCACGAGCACCACCGTCGTGGAGCGGAGCCCGGACTGAAGCGGGAGCCCGAAGGGGTCCGATGCCCGTACTCAGACGGCGGCGGCGGGAGCGCTCGTACGAGACAAGAAGTTCTTGAGCAGGTCGTGGCCTGAGGCGGTCAGGATCGACTCGGGGTGGAACTGCACCCCCTCCACGTCGAGGTGGCGGTGGCGCAGGCCCATGACGACGCCGTCGTCGGTCTCGGCGCTCACCTCCAACACCTCAGGCAGGCCGCCACGGTCGACCACCAGGGAGTGGTAGCGGGTGGCCTCGAAGGGGTTGGGCAGCCCGGTGAAGACGCCCCGCCCGTCGTGGTGGACCACCGAGGTGCGACCGTGGACGACCTGGGGCGCCCGCACCACCCGCCCGCCGTAGAGGTCGCCGATGCACTGGTGGCCCAGGCACACGCCGAGCACGGGAACCCGCCCGGCCACATGGCGGATGACGGCGCTGGAGATGCCGGCGTCGTCGGGTCCGCCGGGCCCAGGGGAGACGAGCACCGCATCGGGGGCCAGGTCGTCGACCTGGTCGAGATCGATGGCGTCGTGGCGGCGGACCAGGGGGGTGGCCCCCAGCTCCCCCAGGTACTGGGCCAGGTTGTAGACGAAGGAGTCGTAGTTGTCGACGACCAGGACCCGGGCTCCCACGGTGATGAGGCTAGCGACGGCCTCACGAACGGGCTTGGAGAATCAGCCGGCGTCGGTGTCGGCGAGGAGGTGGGCCGCCTTCTCGACCGCTCGCCGAGCCCGGGTGAGGCGCTTCTCGTCGACCGGGAGCTCGGTCCCTCCGGCGTCGATGGACTCCCGCAGGCGGATGATGGCCAGGTCGGCCAGCTCCTCGGCGATGGTTTCGAGCCGTCCTCGGATCTCGTCGAACTCGCCACCCATGGTGGCGCAGGCTACCGCTCATCCCGCGTCTCCTATCCTGAGCGCCATGGCCAAGCGGGCACCGGGCAGACCGACCGGCTCTACGGGGCGAGTCACCCCCAAGGGCACCACCTCGAAGGGCACGGCTCCCAAAGGCACGGCTCCCAAAGGGAGGCCGCCGAAGGAGAAGGTGCCGCCCACGTCCGGTCGCTACACCCCACCCATCCCTCGGGAGCAAAAGGTCAGCCCCCGATGGGTCCCCGCCCTGATGTTCTTCTTCCTGCTGAGCGGGGCGGCGGTGATCCTGCTCAACTACCTGTCCCTGCTCCCCGGCGGCGCCGACAACCGCTACCTCCTGGTCGGCCTCGCCCTCATCACCGGCGGCTTCATCACCGCCACCCGCTACCACTGAGCCCGGATGCTCCTGCGCCAGGCCCGGCCCCGCCCGGCGCCGGTCGAGGCCATGGTCGCGACCGAGTGGTGGAGCGCTGACCGAGGTCGCCTGGCTCGCTTCCCCAGCTACCCCGAAGTCCTCCTCGGCGTCGCCATCGTGGTGTGGGGCGTGGTCTTCGCCGTTCTCGTCTACTACCGCCACCACCGGTTCGAGTCCTTCGACTTCGATCTGGGGATCTACGACCAGGCGGTGTGGTTGCTGGCCCGGGGAGAGAGCTTCGACACCGTGCGCGGCCTGCCCGTCTTCGGCCACCACCTCAACCTCGGGCTCCTGCTGTTCGTCCCCTTCTACTGGCTTGGTGCCGGTCCCGACTTCCTCAACCTGGTCATGGTCGCGGTCCTCGCCCTCGGGGCGGTTCCGGTGTTCATGGCCGCCGAGCACCACCTCAGGAACGAGTGGTTGGCCCTGGCCCTCGCCGTCGCCTTCCTCCTGCACTTCACCAGCCAGTGGCTCATCCAAGAGACCTTCCACCCGGACGTGATGGCGGTGACGCCGCTGCTCCTGGCCTACGTCTACGCCCTCCGCCGACGCTGGGGCCCCTACGCGCTCTGGGTGGCGTTCGCCGTGCTCTGGAAGGAGGACGTGGCCCTGGCGGCGACGGTCCTCGGCCTCCTGCTGGCCTGGCGCGGGCATCGTCAGGTCGGCCTGTGGACCGCCGGCGTGGCCTTGGCCTACTTCCTCCTCGCCACCCAGGTCGTCATGCCCGCCTTGTACCCAGAGGGCCCCTTCTACGAGGGGTTCTTCGGCGACCTGGGCACCTCTCCCAGCGAGATCGTGGAGACGGCCGTCACCGACCCGAGCGTGGTCGGGGCACACCTGGACCAAGCACAGGCACCGGCCTACGTGCGTGACCTCGCCCTGCCGTACGCCTTCGTCCCCTTCCTCGCGCCTGGCGGCCTTCTCATCGGCCTGCCCCAGGCGCTGATCAACCTGCTGTCGGTCCAGAGCTTCACCTGGAGCACCCGGGCCCACTACGTGGCCCTGCCACTGGTCGGTCTCACCATCGCCCTGGTGGAAGGGGTGGCGAGATGGCCCCAGCCTGGCGTCCGGCGGTTCCTGGTGGGCCTCGTTGGCGCCTTCGCCCTCACCACCTCGACGGTGTGGGGCATCTCCCCCTTCTCGGAGGACTTCAGTGCCGGACACTGGCCCTTGCGCTCGGTCCCCCGCCAACAGGTCCTCCAGGGCGCCGTCGATCTTCCCCCGCCCGACGCCGCGGTCAGCGCCACCTACCTCCTGGTCCCCCACCTCACCCACCGGCGGAACATCTACACCTTCCCCAACCCGTGGAAGACCGGGAACTGGGGGGTCCGAGACGAGAACCCCCACGATCCTCGCGTGGTCGACTGGCTGGTCATCGACCGCCAGAGCCTGGGCGAGCACGACCGCCTCCTGCTGGCCGAGATCATGGGGTCCGGGAAGTGGCGCACGCACCACGACGACGACGACGTGCTGGTGGCGCAGCGTCAGTAGGGCCTGGCCGGCGCCGTCTTGAGCGTTCACGCCACCGTTGCCCTGCCGCCAAGGAGTTACAGGGCTGTCATTCTCCCCAGGTCCATCCCCAGCCTGGGGACAACTGCTACTCGGGGGGCGCCACCAACTCCATCTCGTCCATGCAGTGGCGGGGTGGGACGGGATCCTCGGAGATGGCCTCTCGGACCCGCAGCTCCATCCCGCACAGGGGGCAGCGGTAGGTGAGGTTGACGCGGCGCATCTCGCCGGGGGGAGGCGGCTCGGGGGCGGGCCGGGCGAAGGAGCCCAGCACGGCGAATCCGATCTTGAAGATCACGTAGCCCGCCACCACGGCCACCACCACGTTGAGCACCAGCTCCATAGCCCTCTCGAGCCTACCGAGGGGACAGCGTGGGCCCAGATCGCCAGGGGTACAGGCGGGGCGTGCCTTCGCTGCGGTCCCGCATCCCAGAGGTGGCCAGCCAGGGTCTCGGCATCGAACAGCTCCGTCCCGGCCAGCAGGACGCAGCCGCCGCCGTGGTGGCCCGACGCGACACGCTCCTGGTCATGCCCACGGGATCGGGCAAGTCGGCCGTCTACCAGATCGCCGCTGCCCTCATCCCCGGGTGGGCGCTCGTGGTGTCGCCCCTCATCGCCCTGCAGGCCGATCAGGTCTCCTCACTCGAAGACGCCGACGTGGGTCGGCCCGCCGCCTTGAACTCACAGCTGGGTGACGCCCGGCGGCGGCACGTGTTCGACGACGTGGCCAGCGGTGATGTCGAGTTCGTCCTCGTGGCCCCCGAGCAACTGGCCAACGAGGAGACCCGAGCTGCGCTGGCGGCGCAGCCGCCCTCGTTGTTCGTCGTCGACGAGGCCCACTGCATCTCCAGCTGGGGCCACGACTTTCGTCCCGACTACCTCCGCCTCGGCCACGTCGCCGACGAGCTGGGTCGCCCGCCCGTCCTGGCCCTCACCGCCACCGCCTCCCCGGTGGTGCGCGAGGAGATCGTGGCCCGACTGGGCCTGCGTGATCCCAAGGTGATCGTGCACGGTTTCGACCGTCCCAACCTCCGGTTGGAGGTGGAGAACCACCACCACGAACGGGACAAGCGGAAGGCGCTCGTGGACCACGTCCGGGCCCAGGACCCGCCGGGCATCGTCTACGTCGCCACCCGCAAGGAAACCGAGGCCCTGGCCGAACTGCTCGGGGGAGAGACCGATCGGAGCGCGGTCGCCTACCACGGGGGCATGGCGGCCAAGGTGCGGCGGGCAGCCCAGTCGGCGTTCATGGAAGGCGAGGTCGACGTCATGGTGGCCACCAACGCCTTTGGCATGGGCATCGACAAGGCCGACGTGCGTTACGTCATCCACCACCACGTGCCCGAGTCGCTCGACGCCTACTACCAGGAGGCGGGCCGGGCCGGCCGCAGCGGCGATCCGGCCCTGGCGTTGTTGTTCTGGCGACCCGAAGACCTCGGCCTGCGCCGCTTCTTCGCCGGGGGGTCCCGGCCTGACCGTGACGAGCTGGAGCGGGTGGCGACGATGGCCGCGGTGGCCGGGGGACCGGTCCAGCCCGACGACCTGGGGCGCGAGGCGAGGCTCTCGCGTGGCCGGCTGGCTCGACACGTTGCCCGCCTCGAGGAGGTGGGGGCCGTGGAGGTGGCGGCCGGCGGGGAGATCCAAGCCCGGGTCGAATCGCCCGAGGAGGCGGCCCGCCAGGCGGCCGAGCACCAGGACCATCAGCGCGACGTGGAGCAGACCCGCCTGGAGATGATGCGCGCCTACGCCGAGGCCCGCTCGTGCCGGCGCCGGTTCATCCTCACCTACTTCGGGGAGTCGGCCCCGGCGCGGTGTGGCAACTGCGACGTGTGCGCGGGCCAGGACGCTCCCGAGGTCGACGACGACGCCGCCGCCTGGCCCGAGCAGAGCCGGGTGCACCACGCCGAATGGGGGGACGGCCTGGTGCTGCGACGCGACGGCGACACCATCGTGGTGCTGTTCGACGAGGCTGGCTACCGGACCCTGTCGGCCGAGCTGGTGGCCCGCGGCGCTCTCTTGGCTGCCAGGTGACCTCGCCCCCCTGACGTCTACCCCTCAGCGGCTCGGTCTTCCTCCTCACCCTTGTTGTCCTCGTCACCCTTGTCGTCCTCGTCACCCTTGTCGTCCTTGGACTTCGGGCTTTGGGCCCGCCCCTCGCGGGCGGCCTTGACGCTGGCCTCCAGGGCCGCCATCAGATCGACCACCTTGCCGTCGTCCTCGGCGGCGCGTTCGGTGACGACCTCGTCCCCCTCGGCCTTGCGCCCGATGAGCTCGAGCACCCGCTCCCGGTAGGTGTCGTGGTAGCGCTCGGGCTCCC
>JAUJLZ010000278.1:1697-3051 GCA_030447125.1 Acidimicrobiales bacterium | reverse complement strand
AGGACGTCGAGAACATCCTGCTCAAGCTCATCCAGGCCGCCGACTACGACGTCAAAAAGGCCGAGACGGGGATCATCTACATCGACGAGATCGACAAGATCGCCCGGAAGTCGGAGAACCCCTCCATCACCCGGGACGTCTCGGGTGAGGGGGTGCAACAGGCCCTGCTCAAGATCCTGGAGGGCACCACCGCCTCAGTTCCTCCTCAGGGGGGTCGCAAGCACCCCCACCAGGAGTTCATCCAGATCGACACCACCAACATCCTCTTCATCTGCGGGGGAGCCTTCGCCGGGCTGGACAACATCATCGAGTCCCGTGTCGGGCGCAAGGGTGTGGGCTTTGGGGCCGACATCCGCCGCTCCGGCGACAAGGAGGTGGGTCGGATCCTGGCCAAGGTCCTGCCCGAGGACCTGCTGCGCTTCGGCCTCATCCCCGAGTTCATCGGCCGCCTGCCGGTCATCGGTGCCGTGTCCAGCCTGGATGCCGACGCCCTGGTGAGCATCCTGGTCGAGCCCAAGAACGCCCTGGTCAAGCAGTACAAGCGCATGTTCGAGTTCGAAGACGTCGAGCTCGAGTTCACGCCCGAGGCCCTCGAGGCGGTAGCCGACCAGGCCCTCCTGCGAGGGACGGGAGCCCGTGGCCTGCGAGCCATCCTCGAAGAGGTCCTGTTGCACGTCATGTACGACCTGCCCAGCGTCACCAACGTGGGGCGCTGCGTCATCGACCGCACGGTCGTGGAGGACAAGGTCAACCCCACGTTGGTGCCGCGCACCGAGAGTCCGAGGGCGCAGCGGCCACGCCGCGCCGCCAGCTGACCCGGCGCTTCTCGGCGCCGGATTCCCAACGAGCCGGATTCCCCACAAGGAGGTCAAGCCATGCACAAGGCTTGCAAGGGTGCACTGCTCGGGGCCGCGGCCGGAGCGGCGGTCGCCGGCGCGCAAGTGGCTCGACAGGACGAGGCGACCGATGACGCAGCCATGCGCATCGTCAAGGGCGCAGCCGAGGGTGCCGCGATCGGTGGTGTCCTCGGGTGGATCCTCGAGTGGATCGACGTGAGGAGGGCGACCAAGGCGAGGACGTCGCGCTGTCGGATGTGGGCCCGACGGCGCCGACCGGCGGGTGGCCCGGCCGCCCGGACCGAGGCAGCCCGACCTGGGGTCCAGCGGGCAACCGACGCCGCCAGCCGGCGGGCGGCTGACCTGGCCGACGCCGCTCGCGGGAGCGCGCTGCGGGCCGCCGACGTGGCCAGCCGACGCGCCGCCGAGGCCGCCGACGTGGCCAGCCGACGAGCCTCCGAAGCGGCCGAGGCCGCCCGTCCCCACGTGGTGGCCGCCGCCGAAGCGGCCCGTGAGAG
>JAUJLZ010000278.1:0-1597 GCA_030447125.1 Acidimicrobiales bacterium | reverse complement strand
GTCGCCGCCGCCGGGTCGGCTCGGGAGCGGGCGCTGCGGGCCGCCGAGGCCACCCGCCCCCGCCTCGAGGAGCTGGTCCCGCTTCGCCGGGCCGTGGTGGCCGGCCACGAGACGCCCGTCGTCGTCGCCCTCTAGGAGGCTCCTGATCCAATGACCGCACACATCTCGCCGGCCAGCTTCGCCGCTGGCGGCGTCCTCCTCCCTCGAACATGCGCAGGGCATTTCCTTCGGTCGTGCGTCCTTGCCAGCGACGACCCGTGGTTCGGGGATCTGCGCACGATGAGATCAGCAGCCACCTAGGAGGCGGGCATCCGACCAACCGGGACGTGGTCCTACGACGACGCCCTGGCCTACCTCGACGTCCACGTCAACCTCGAGGCCCTGGCCTCCGGCCGCTTCGAGGCACCCACGCTGGAGCGCATGGAACGGCTCAGCGCCCTGCTGGCCGATCCCCATCACGCCCAGCCCGTGATCCACATCACCGGGACCAACGGCAAGGGCTCGACGGCGAGGTTGGCCACGGCGCTGCTCGCGGCCCACGGCCTGTCGGTCGGCACCTACACCAGCCCCGACCTGAGCCGGGTCAACGAGCGCATCTCCCGCAACGCCGAGCCCATCGACGACGCCGACTTCGCCGAGGCCGTCGCCACCGTGGCCCGCCTGGAGCAGGCCAGTGGCATCACACCGTCGCGCTTCGAGATCCTTACCCTGGCCGCCCTGGGCTGGTTCGCCGACACCGCCGTCGACGTTGCCGTGGTCGAGGTGGGCATGGGGGGCCGCTGGGACGCCACCAACGTGGTCGACGCCACCGTCGCCGTGGTCACCAACGTCGGCCTCGACCACACCGGGGTGCTCGGATCCACCCGGGTCGAGATAGCGACCGAAAAGGCGGGCATCGTGGGGCCAAAGGCCACCCTGGTGTTGGGCGAGACCGACCCCGAGTTGGTCCCCATCTTCGCCGCCACCGAGCCGGCTGCGCTCTGGCTGCGCCACCACGACTTCGGCTGCCCGGCCAACGAGGTGGCCGTCGGGGGCCGCCTGGTCGACCTGCGTACGCCGGCGGCGTCCTACGAGCAGGTCCTCCTGCCCCTGCACGGGGCCCACCAGGGCGACAACGCCGCCATCGCCACCGCCGCCGTCGAGGCCTTCTTCGCTCGTGCCACCGACGACGACGTGCTGCGGGAGGCCCTGGCCGGCGTGCAGGTGCCCGGGCGCTTCGAGATCGTCGGCCGTCGACCCCTGGTCGTCCTCGACGGCGCTCACAACCCCGAAGGGTGCCAGGCCCTGGCCCACACCCTCGACGACTTCTCCGTCGCCGGCGACCTCGTGCTGGTGGTGGGCATGAGCCAGGGCCGATCGGCGCGGGAGATGTTGTCGGCCCTCGGCGCCGCGCAGGCCCGCCTGGTGGTGGCCTGTGCCGTCGATTGGCCCCGGTCCATGCCCGCCGCCGAGATCGCCGAGGCAGCACGCGAGCTGGGGGTCGAGGTCGAGGTCGTGCCCGACGTCGCCGACGCGGTCCACCGGGCGCTGGCCGTTGCCACCCCCGACAACGTGGTGCTGATCACGGGCTCCCTCTACGTCGTGGGCACCGCCCGCA
>JAUJLZ010000004.1:3919-29759 GCA_030447125.1 Acidimicrobiales bacterium | reverse complement strand
GAGCACATGGACGAGCTGCGGTACTCCGTCGGCTACGACGACGACGCAATCGCCGCCATCGGGGCAACCACCGGTTGGGACAAGTTGATGGACACCATGATGGCCATCGTGAACCACGCCGAGGCGGCCGCAGATGAGGTGCCCAACAACCCTCCGGCATGGTACGACCGGATCCTCGACCAGCGCCGGGCGCGCTGGGAAGGGGGGGCGGCGTGATGGCCACGACGGACACCCCGACCTGGTTGAACCTCGACGTTTTCGACATCCCGCAGGAAGCCATCGACAACGTGCAATCCATCATCAAGGAACTCCGAGATCTCGTCCCAGTCCTCGAGGACCTCGGGCGACGAGCGAGAGAGGCCGAGACTGACGCTGAGGCGAGGATGGCGCAGGGGAGCGGCGACGATCTCCCCGAGGACGTGTACTTCGCCATCCGGGAGGCGACTGGGCACGCAGAGATGCACGACCTGCTGCTCCTGATCGGCTGGCACGCGGAAGGCGGCGACAGCATCCTCACCGAGCAAGGACGGAAGGAGATCCTGGACCGACGCGGACTCTGACCTGCGCCATTTGGCGCACCTGCGGCCCCCGGCTCCTGCTGGGGGCCGTTGCGCGTCAGGCTGCAGCCCGGCTCCGGCGCTCTGAGGTCGTGGATGCCCCGAAGATGCCCTCCAGGCCCTCCTCCCTGGCGTAGGAGGCGCATGGCTCCTGCACGGGGCAGCCTTCGCACACGGCCAGTGCGTCGCGCCCCCTGGAGCGCTCGTGGCGGCCCCGGTAGCCGGGCGGGGGGAAGAACGCCTCGGTGGGCAGGCCTCGACACGCAGCATGAACCATCCACGCCGGCCGCTGGCGCAGGGCGACGACGAGAGGCTCAAGGAGGTCTCCCGGCTGCATCAGGGCCTCGATGAGCAGGTCGGTCACCACCGGCCAGCGTAGGCCCATCGCCGGCGGTGATGGGGGAGGCCGGAAGTATCTCTCAAAGTTTCGTCGGCGGGAGAGCCACATTACCCGGCGGTCGCGGTTCGGCCGGGACCCCTCCGGGGGCAGGCCCCACCGGGGGGGCATCAGTCGAAGCGCTCCTGCTCCATCCTCGCCACCAAGGTGAACGCGCCCTGGAGCACCGACTGTGGGTGGTCCAGCCAGCCGGTCAACTCCTCGGGGAGTTCCAGATCGGGATGCTGGTCACGGACATCGCGCAGCGTCATAGAAGGAAACGCAGCTATGAAGGCCGCCAAGCGGGACAACACCACAATGATGTCCTGGGCCATATCGAGCGCCTGCTCAGTGGGGAGCTGCTCAAGATCGGTCTCGATCTTCTGAAGTTCAGCGACCAGGAGCTGAGGGTCGCCAGAGACCACCTCCACCATTTGGGCGGCGACAAGCGCCCGAGCGGTATCCATGGCTGGACGCATGCGGTTGCTCTCCTCTGCCACCGGCTTTACCCTACGCCGAGCACGCTGGCGGCTCTTACGGGGGGTCATCGCACGCCTGCCTTGACCATGGAGACCCGCTCGGTCATCGGACCCCGAACTGGTGCATCGAAGTGGCATAGGATGAGTCGATGCCAGACCCGAGAGACGAATCGTCTGAATCCCGAGGAGCACCTTCCGCCGCAAAGGAGCTAGCGCAGCTATACATCGACAAGTTCAACCAGCACACCGATGAAATCGCAGACCTCAAGTCGTCTCTGGACGCGCTCACTGCCCGAGTTGCGGCATTGGAAAAGTCCGGGACGTAATTCTTCATCGCATCCCGGCCTTTCTCATGGCGACCAGGTCCTGGTCGTGCTCGTTGAGAGCGCCACGGATCGTCTGCTGTAGGTCGTCCACCCCGTAGATGGGGGCGTTGAGGTTGAAGGTGTAGGAACGGCTATTGGTCACCGCGCTTCCCCCCTTTGGAATGACCTGTTCACCCACCTGCAAGATGGCGGGACGCTCGTCGCTCTTGAGCCCCGCCACAGTCGGCCAAGCCCGGGAGACGATGCCCCCCTCGTGGGCAACGTGGACATGGTCGAAATGTCCCTTGACCCGCCACAACAACTCACGCCAGCGGCCAGACGCCTTGAGAGCTGCGTGGAGACCGTCGAGCTGGTGCGTGGGCCCGGCGATGTCAACGGCCGGATTCTCTCTGTCCAAGTGGTAGCTGGTGAGCGAACCACCTGCAGCCCGGTTGCGGGCGGGAGTGCGGTAGGTCGAGGTGACGCGAAGGCCGGCAAATCGCGGGAGCACGGCTTTGACCCGATCCAGCGTCTTGCCGCCCCTCGGCGCAGCAGGCGCTCCTGGGCCGTCGCCGAAGGGGTTCAGGAATGATCCCACGGCGCTGATGCCCTTGCCGATCACATCACCTACGTCACCGAAAGCTGCTTTGATGCCTTCCACCAGGCCGCCAATGAGCTTCTTGCCCACCTCAACGAGCAGGCGCCCGATGTCACCGAAGGCCCCCACGATGCGCCCGGGCAGGTCGGCGAAGAAGCCGACGATGCCACCGATGACCTCGCCTACTCTGTCTCGCCACTCGTAGAACTTGATGATCAACCCGGCGATGAACCCGGCCACGTCGGCAACCCGCCCGCCGATCCAATCGGCCACCCGGGAGAAGAAACCGGAGATCGCCCCAACCACCCCACCGACTACGTCCCGGACCTCGTAGAGCTTCAGCGCGAAGCTAGCGAGGAAGCCCCGGATATCGGCGATCCGATCACCAACCCACCGGGAGGCCTCGCCGACCTTTTCAGCCACGAACAACCACACCTCGCCGGACACTCGCTTGATGGTGTCGAAGTTCTTGTAGAGCGCAACCCCGATGCCAATGAGCGCCGCTATGGCGCCGGCCGCTATGAGGATCGGGGCTGCGGCTGCACCGAAGACGGCGAACAGAGCGACGAGGGCGACCTTCAGTACGCCAACGATCTTGGCGAGCCCGGCCAGGGGACCGAATATGCTCCCGAGCGCTCCGGCGACCTTGAGGATTCCGGCCACCAGGCCGACGCCGCTGAGAAAGGCCAGCACGTTGACCACCGCGGTGCCGAAAGGGCCCATCGCGTCGATGAGGCGCACGGCGACATCGAGCAGCCCCGCCAATGCCCCAACGAACAAGGTCAGCGCAGGCGTGGAGGTGAAGAAGGTGTCGATGAAGCCCACCAGCTTCGTCCCTAGGTTGACCAGAGCGAGGAGGAACTCGCCGTCCATCTTGTCGAACAACTCAACAAGCGCAGGAAGGAACTGGTTCTCTAGGGCCTCGACCACCGGAGTGATCTGTGGCCCGAGGTTCACGAACAGCCGCCCGAGACCCTCGGCCACCGCGCCGACCAGAGACCCGATCGCCTCCATAGGTTCACGGATGCTCTCGAAGAAGGAGGTCAGCCCCTCTTGACCGGCGATCGATCCGGTTCGCTCTTCGAACTGGTCAAGAGCACCCACTAGATCAGTGAGGATGGACTTGCCGGTGTCGTAGGCGGCGGTGCCCACGTTGGCGATCGTCCCAGCCAGGTCACCCAAAGCGGAGAAGAGCAACCCGGCGATGTCCCTGGTCTCACGGAAGAAGCCGGCGAGCGCTCCGGTCTCCCGAGCAGAAGCGAAGGTCTCTCGGGTGTTCGCCGCCCACAACGCGACCAGACCAGCGAGGTGTTGCGCTAGGGGAATCGCTTCGATGACAACGTGACGAGCCCCGTCGGCGAGATCCAGCAGCGCCTGACCGAGCGTGGAGATGATCCCGACGTTGGCTTCCCCGAGAGATTCGATGTCGGCCACGAACTCCGGGGCCATGACCAGATCGGCAGCCCTGAGGGCGAGGTCCCCAAGCGCCACCCCGGTGGCGGTGACGATGGCGATCACTGGATCGAACAACGGCAGGACCCGGGACAGCGCCGTCTGGAGGGGAGGCAGTAACGCCTCCTGGGCGGCGTTGCGCAGGCGATCGAGCTCGGGACGAACGGTGTTGGCGATGAAGGCCGCGAAACGCTGCGCCGCGGGGGACAGGCCCTCCAATGCCTCAGCGAGCTTGTCGATCCCGCCAGCTCCACCCGCCCCGGCATCGGCCGCTGCGCGTCCTGCGTCCCGGAGGGCCTTGCTCAGTTCCCGGTTGGCGTCTCCGATGCGCTCCGCTGCCTCTACCCGAGTGTTGGCCTCGTTGGCAACCGCCAGCGCTACCGCCTGGTGTGCCTTGGACACCGAGGCGGCGGCATCTCGTTGACGCTTGGCGGCGTCAGTGGTGACATCGGCAAGGTTCTGGGTCGCCTCGGCGACGGACTCATCCGCCTCCCGACGCGCTCTCGCCGAGTCGGCGGCGGTCCTGGCCAATCCTCGGTGCGAGTCGGCTACCCGACGGTCAGCGTCTTCGACTCCTCGAGCTGCGTCGACGACAGCCTCGGAACCCTCCACCCCGTCTCGTTCGGCCTCAGTTAGTTCCTGGACGCCGTCAGCACGGCGCTCCTGGGCACGCTCTAGGTCAAGGGTGGCCTCCTTGACATCGAGCACAGCCTGGCGGTGTTCCAGAGTGCCCTCGGTGCCCAAGGGCTGTTCGGCAAGCCGAGCCCGTGCCTGTTCAAGGCGGATGACGGCTCGCTCTTCGGCGAGAGCGTTACCCCGGACGGAGAGGCTGAGGTCGTCCAGCCGCTCTATTGCGTCTTCTCGAGCCTGGGTGAGCCGCTCCTGGGCGATGAGGGAGGCTCGTTGGGCGTCGGCGAGGGTTCGTTCCGCCGCCTGCACCCGCTCCATGGCGTCGACTCGGATGCGGGCTGCATCCTCCTCGGTGCGAGCGAGATCCCGTCGAGCGTCGTCGATACGCCGAGAGGACTCCACCGAGACTTCAGCGGCGTCCTCTTCAGCACGAGCAAGAGCGGCGCGGGCCTCGCTCACCTGGCGGGCCGCGGTGGCGATGGACTGGGCTGCGTCTCGCTCAGCCCGGGCGAGACTGCGCTGAGCGCTACCTACTCGCTCGGCCGCCGCCTCTCGCTGTAGCGCTGCCGCCTGGGCCGCCGCCGCCCCCGAGGAGGCCGACGCTCCTGCGGCCTTCTCAGCGGCACCGTAAGCCTTGACCGCATCACCGATGCCGGAGAAAGCGAGCAGGCTCGTACCGGCCGCTTGGCCAAAGGCCGAAGCTGCCACAGCTGCCGCGGGGAGCAGCCCAAGAAGCGGCCCGAGAGAAGCTCCGAGGGCGACCACCGCGCCGGTGAGAACACCGACAGCCCCCGCGGCGGCGCTGACTCCGGCGATGAGAGCCGGCATCTTCAGGAACTCCAGCCCGGCCGCCGCTACCCCCGCTCCCCCGGCAAGCTGCAGGAGGCTGTTGCGAAGGTTGTCAGAGCCGCCAGAGGCCGCCTCAGACTCGTCCCGTACCCCACGGATACCGCTGATGGCGCGGTCGACATCGGCGCTGATCTTGATTCGCTTGTCCCGCAGCGAATCCAACAGCGACTCGATACGAGAGATGTCCCGACGAGCCTCACTGGTGTCGGCTCGGACATCGACGGTCTCGTCGTCGACCTCAAGGTTGACCCTGACGGTCTCATCGGGGATGCCCTTGAGGCGCTGTTCTACTCCCGACGTATCCAGGTCGGTGTCGAGGTCAATTTCGGTTCCGTCGAGAGCGACCGCGGACCGACGAACGTCCGACAGGCTCCGGTCGACTTTCCCGAGGGCGCCGCCGATGGCCTTGGCGCCCCTGGAGACGCTGCGCTCGAAGGAGTCCACCGAGCGACTGGACAGCTTGAACTCGCGGGAGGTCTTGGAACCGAAGGACTGGACGGCCTTCTCGGCCTTGCGAAGATCCCGGTCGTCAACCCTGATCCGGGCTACAAGATCGGGCAGGCGCGCCACTACTAGCTGACCTCAGCCAGTTTCCCTGTCAGAGCGAGAGCCGCGCTACCCGGCGGTCGCGGTTCGGCCGGGACCCCTCCGGGGGCAGGCCCCACCGGGGGGGCATCAGTCGAAGCGCTCCTGCTCCATCCTCGCCACCAAGGTGAACGCGCCCTGGAGGACCAGCGGGGGAACGCCGGTCGCCCGGTCATCGCCCCTTCGCCATCTGCTCCAGGACCGTGGCGACGTTGGCGCTGGTGGTGGGTGCCGCGCCGACGCCGAGGGGCGAGCCGGGGGCAGCGCGGCGCCGGTCGTCGGGGCGGTACGGCTCCTGGCCCGGCCCATGGCCGAAGCGGGCGAGCTCGGGCCGCTCGGTGCGCAACCGCTGCAGATCGGCGCGCATGGCCGCCCTGTCGATGCGTCCGTCGGCGTCGACGTAGCGGGCCGGGTCGGTGATGTAGCGGCCAACGTCATCGGGGCGGCACAGCTCAGCCTCGGCCTCGAGACGCAAGGCGTTGCTCCCCACGACGTGGGCGGTGGCCGTGATCACTGCGGTGCGGATGTCGGCGGGGAGGCTGTCGAACGCGGCGAAGTCCATGCTCGGCTCGGTCGGGGCAGGATCCGCCGCTGGCTCGGTCGGTCGCTCGGTTCCCGCAGGTGCGACATCCAGGTGGGCGAAGGCCTCGACAGAGGGCACGGGGGCGCCGTCGGCCATCAGCACGGCGGCGTCATGCACCCGCTGGGACATCGGGCGGTCGGTCAGGAGTTGCTCGTTCATGCCGCTACGGGCTCCGGGGCGTTGAGGGTGGCCATGGCGGTAGCGAGTTGGTCGAGGTCCGGAAGCCAGGCGTCGTGGCGCCGGGACACCTGGCGCAGTCGCTGGATACGGGGCCCGCCGGTGGAAATCGTGCCGCGGTTGCGCACGTCGGCGAACTCGTGCAGGCCCCGGTCGTAGACGACTCGCTTCCAGGTGTGGTCGATGCTCAGACCGTCGTAGCCCGGCGGGCGCTCGGCGGTGGCTCCGTAGACAGCGCGCTGGGCGTGACGGACACGGTTATACCGGCCGGTCAGGTCACGGAGGGCCAGCAGAGCCTCGCGCTGTGGTCCACTGGCGGCCGCCACCGCCTCCGGGTCGGCGATGTCCACGGCGCCGATGGCCTGGTCGGCGGCGCGCACGGCGCTGAGCACCTCCTCCAGGTCCGTCCGTAGCCCGGCGAGGATCTCGGGGGTGGCGGCGGCGATGGCGCTGGCAACTCGTTCCCTGATCTGGTCGAGGACGATGGGCAGGACGTTGGACACCGCCGCCTGGCGCTCGGCGGCGACGAAGGCCCGGTGTGCCCCCTCGGCGAACTCGTCCGGGTCGGCGGGGAAGCCCTCGCCGGCCACGGCGGAGTCGACGACCTGGCGGGCGAAGATGGCCAGGCCTTCCACCGGCCGGCCCGCGAGGTCGAGCCGGTACCGCTCGGCGGTGGCCAGCACCTCGAGGATGGCGGCCAAGTAGTCGGGGATCGCTGGCAGCCATCCAGCGCGCACGGCAGCGAGGAACCCCGGCAGGCCGGGGACCCGCTCGTCGGGCTCGTCCAGGAGAGGTTGGGCAGGGGTGGTGGTCATGTGGGGCCTCAGTTCGGTAGAGAGGTTGGGGGGCGCATCGCCCGGCGCAGGTCGGTCCTCGCGCCCTGAGGAGGGGTCGCTCTCGACCTTCGCTCTCGCCCGGGTTCGCGCTCCCGGCCGAGGTGGCGTTGACGCCGTTGCGATGCTCATGAGGCCACTTGGCCTCGGTTGGGGGCGGTCTGGTCGCCCAGTCCCTCCACGAAGTTGTCGAGGTCGACGGCTCGGATACGGCGACAGCGGCCGACACGGACCGCCGGTAGCTGTCCGTCGGTGACGAGCTGGCGGACTTTGCGCTCGCTCAACCTGAGGCGCTGGGCCACGCCGACGTAGTCGTAGAGCAAGGGAGCTGGGCTCACCGTCTCAGTCTCGGCGTCGGTAGCGGCGGCGTCAGCAGGCTGCGACTTGGTGCCGTCCGGTGCCGCGAACACGACGTTGTACCCTGGGTGGTTCTGGAGAAGGGCGGCGCCAGGTCCGTCGGTGAGGACGGCGACGAGGACGCGTCGGCCGGTCACCGCCGGACTTCCAAACCCGTACACAAGGCGGCACGGTCACTCGCCGGTCTGGGGTGGCTGAGCCCCCCGAGGGGGGACGGGGCAGGGGTGTTGCGCCGGGTCGCGGCTCCGTCACTGCATCCCGGGCTCGCCGAGAGGCCGGTGCTATGCCGGAGTGCATGGCTACCTACGACGAGACCGAGCGCCGTCAGTACCGTCCCGACCCGTGCCTCAACTGTGGGTCGAAGAACATCCGGGTCGTATGGGCGGACGCAACAGCACCATGGTCGGGCGAGGAACGACAGTTCGTGGTGGATCGGCAGCAGTGCCGGGTGTGCCGAAACCGCCAACCGAGCTGAGCGCCTCACCGCTCCCCCCGCGATCCCTGGCATGCTCACCGTCCAACCTCGGAGTCGACAGCGACCACCGAACCGAGCGCCAGCAGGTGCGAGCATCGGCCACGAGCCAGGCAGGTGCAGTGCCAGCCCCTCACCGGCTCCCAGCGGCAGCGGTGCAGCGCACCGTCTCCGCGGCAGGTCGCGGTGACGCCGTGGCGGTCAATGCGCTCGATGACGAGCCGGCCCTCGACGAGGTAGCGCCTGGCCTTCACGGCGGCCGATTCCCTCATGCCACTCCCTCCCGTCGAGCGGTCGGAGTACCGATCGGAGGAGCGATCTGGTGAACCTCGCCGGTGTCGGGGTCGACTTCGGTGCGGTCTCCTCGGTAGTGCCGGCGGTCCTCCTGATGGCCTCGACGCTGGACGAACACGGCGCCGGCAACGCCGATGTCGTGGGCGACGTGCTCAGGATCGGCGAGGCCACGAACCCAGCCATCCTCGAGGCGTTCGGCCAGGCCATGAGCGGCAAGTCGAGCGAGATGTCGGCGCACGGTTCGCGGCTGAACGCCGAGAATCTCGGCCAGTGTCGAGGTCGAGAGCGATTCTTCGCTGAGAAGCGCGAAGACGCGAGCGGTGCTGAGGCCGAGACCACCTCCCCACCTCCACACATCCGAGGGGGGGACGCCACTGCAACAGTCATGTCCCACAACACCGGTGTGGGTAAGACTGTTGCAGTGGCGTCCTACCGAATCGAGTGACCAGGTCGACGGCGAGCGCCCATCTGACGGAGTGACCTGGTGAACGACGCCCCGGTCCTCCAGCCGCCGAAGGGACCTGGTCACGGTGGCGAGGTTCACCCGAGCGAGCTCGGCCAGCTCCCGGCACGACATCGCCACGTCGTGCACCCGGCCGACGCGCTGGCAGATGGAGACCACCGCTCTGAGAACGGCAATATCGGTCGCACCTCCTCGCCCCGGCCAGGGCATCGACTCGGCCTCCTCGAGCAACTCGGTGGCGTAGTGCGCGGCCATCGCCCGGTCCTGGATGAGAGGGTGGTCGGTGACCCGGCGCTGCGCCCGCTTCCACTCCGCGTCGAACCACCGCTCGAGGTTCCGACGGCGGCGCAAGGAGGCGAAGCCCCCGCGGTTCTGGGGATCCACCAGCATCTTGTAGACCGTGGCCTTGGCCAACCTGTTGTTGACGGCGTGCAACACGATGGCCCCGACCACCTTGCTCCCGTCGCCCCCGTAGCGCCCCTCGGTGTCACCGTGGCGCAGGAGCAACAGATACTTGTCGGAGAGCTGACGGCCGCTCACCTGAGCTTCTCCAGGTCATCGGCCACCTGCTCCAGGGCCCGCCGGACATCGCCGCGGTTTGCGGCGAGGGCCTCGGTGATGAGCTCCTGGTGCTGGCGCTTGCTCATCCACGAGGGACGCCGGTCGACTGCTGCCTGCCACAGCTCGGGAGGTAGCCCAGGTTCCTCCCTCCTGGCCCTCGTGGCGCTGGTGGCTTGCCAGATGGCTGCAGGGTTGCCGCCAGCGCTCTTGCCGGTGCCGACCCTGACGACTAGCCCGGCTTTGAAAAGTTCCACCCTTCGCGCCCTGTACGAGTTCAGGGACATGTCCAGGCGCGAGGCGCCCTCATCATCGGTGGCCGGTACCCGGAGGTTTTCGAGCACCCGGACCCGCTGAGTCGGAGCCGAGGAAGCGACGACTTCGGCGGCGGCTCGACTGGTTGCGCTGGAGCGCTGGAATGGCGGGAGCGAGTGTTCCTCGCCGAAAAGGTTGAGGCTGCTAGAGTTGGTCACTGACGACCTCCTCAAGCTGTGCGGCTGACGAGCGTCCTTCGCAGTGCCCCGGTTCCGCTACCGGGGTGCTGCCGCGTACAGGGTCAAGCAGCATCGGCGGACCCCTTGCGACGGGCGCGCGCCGACTTGAGGGCGAGGCCGAGGAAGTGGGCCTTGCGAGCGTGCTCGGCCCGGCGCAGGCGCTCGGGCTCGGGAAGCACGCCGTCGGGATCGACTTCACGCTCAAAGCGGGCAAGAAAGGCCGCTCGGGCCGGGGCGGTTAGCTCCCGGGAATCGTGCGTGGCGTGGAGCTGGTGGGCGGCGGCGCGACCTCGAAGGCTGCGCTCGGCGGGGGTAAGGCCCTGTTTGGGCATGGCGACTCCAGGTGTCCACCATCGCCAGGGTGGAACGTCCCGGGGTAGGTCCCCACGGCCTCACTAGTTGTGCAAAACGGTAGCACTGCGTTGACGACGGGTGGTGGATCTCGTCAGGCGGTGAGGCGCTGGCGCTTCCCTGTGCTGCGCGCCCGCAACCCGGCGGCTCGCAGGGTCTTGTGGTCCACCGTTCTCGGGTACCTGTGGTTCTTGCACCGCACCCACAGGTCAGGCGTGAAGTCGCGACCTAGCCGGGGTGGCAGGTTCACAACGTCGACCACATACTGGGGCGGGGTATTCTTGAGCCACCGACCACCGTTGGTTTCTTGAACGAGCGGCGGGTCGACCACCAGCCGGCGCCACTCGGCCTCGAGATTGGCGTCGTCGTTCATGATCTGGCCTGGCGCGCCGGGCAGGGCGGCCACCAACTCGTCTCGCATCCACGGCGTGGTGCTGAGCAGGTCCGAGGCAATGAACTCGATCCTTGATACGAACACCAGGCGGTCGTCGGGCAGCTCGTACAGCCTGGCCAACACCTCATCGCACCGGGTGCAGAACACCCAGACGGGCTCCGACGTTACGTCGTATGTGCAGATCTCGGCTAGGGCTGCTCGACCAGCCTCCTGACGGTCATGACGGGCCAGCACCTCGGCTCGTATCCGTTCGAGACTCATAGCCGGTTCGCCGGGAGTCACAGGTCCCCCAGCGGGTTCACATCGTCGTAGGCAGCGAGCGCCCGATCCTGGGCCCGAGCGGCGCCATAGCGGCGCATGACGGACGGATCGGACCACCCACCGAGGCGCAGCAGGTCGCCCTCCTGTCCCCCAGCAGCGAGGAAGCGGTCGGCGAAGCCGTGGCGCAGCAGGTGGGGCCAGATCTTGCGCTCGAGGCCGGCCTTGGCTGCCCTGCGCTCGAGGATGGGCCCGAGGCCCTTGCGGCTCAGCGGTCCTCGGAAGCCGATCCACAGCTCAGGGCGGGAGGCGTACCGGTGCCGGGCCCGGACCCGCTTGTAGCGATCGAGGGCCAAGGCGGTGGCAGGGTCGAACCGGACGACGCGGTAGCGGCCCCCCTTGCCCTCCACCCGGGCGATCCTGTTGGCGAGGTCGATGTCGTCGAGGGCCAGGCCGACCAGCTCGCTTGCTCGCAACCCGGTCCCGGCCAGGAGGCGAATCAGGGCCAGGTCGCGGCGGTCGTCGAAGGTCGAGCCCTTGCAGGCGTCGAGCAAAGCGCCGAGCTCGGCGTCGGTGAGAGTGGCAGGCGCGGGGGTGTCGGGTCGGTCGACCACGATCCGGGCGAAGGGGCTCTCGGCGATCTCCTCCTCAGCCTCGGCCCAGCCGTAGAAGCTCCGCAGTGCCACCCACCGGTTGCGGATGGTGTTCCCGGACAGCCCTTGCGCGCGCTGGCCGGCGATCCACGACTCGGCGTCGCGCTTGGTGACTGCTGCGAGGTCGCCGGGAGTACCGGCGGGGCGCTGGTGTTCGGCTAGCCACCGGGCGAAGCGGGAGACCTCGCTCAGGTAGTGGACGACGGTGCGAGGCCGCTTGCGGTGGAGGGCCAGTTCCCAGGACTCGAGCATCGCTTGATTCGCCTCGTCCACGGCCACACGAAGGATTGTACTTGACCGAGCGCTGTGCTTGTGGTTCTATGTGTCTTGACCTGCGGATTTGCCTACTCGGTGCTGCGACCAGTCCTCGGGGTTGTCCTCCACGAAGTGCTCCAGCACGGTGCCGTCGACGGCGTCGACCAGCACCAGGCCCCGCTGGCGGGGCGGCTCCTCGGCGGAGTAGACGAGGATGCGCCAGGTGGGCCGGCTCCTCAGCCCTCGCCAACCGAGAGAGGCCGAGGCGTGGCCGACCGGGAAGCCGACCTGCTTGGTGGCCTCCACCAGGGCCTCGGTGGCGTCCACCCCGAGGGGCCAACCGGCGGAGATGCAGTAGGTGCCGAAGGCGGCCAGAACCACTGCGACCGCCAGATAGCCGTCGTTGACCAAGACGGCGTCGTCGCCGGCCAGCGCCCACACGGCAAGGCACACGGCGGCGGTGGCGAGGTAGAGGAAGCCGGGGATGCGTCGGCGGGAGTTGTCGGGGAAGGTGACGGTACCGACGTAGCCGGAGACGTCGAGATCCTCGGGCAAGCTGTCCCGCACCTCGCCGTCGTGCTTGGCGTCGTCCTCGTCGCTGCCGGCGGCGTGCTCCCCGTGTTCGTCGCCAACAGCCATGCTGGCCAAGGTTAGGAGGGCCACGCGGCCCGGAGGCGGGACCAGGTGGTGGGCAAGGCCTCGGGTAGCACCCGGGCCTCGGCCACCGTGGTCATGAAGTTGGTGTCGCCGTTCCAGCGGGGCAGGCAGTGCACGTGGAGATGGCCGGGGATGCCGGCGCCACCGGCTCGGCCCAGGTTGGCCCCCACGTTGAGCCCACCCGGCTGGTAGGCCGCCTTCACGGCGCGGGCGGCGGTGGTGATGGCTGCCCACAGCTCCTGGCCCTCGTCGGCGTCGAGCGCCTCGAGGTCGGCCACGTGGCGGATGGGCATCAGCATCAGGTGGCCGCTGGTGTAGGGGTAGGCGTTGAGGATGGCGACGACATGGTCGCCCCGCCACACCACGTAGGTCGCCTCGTCGGGCTGGCCGCTGGCCAGGATGCGGCAGAACACGCAGGCGTCGACGTCACCCGACCCCGTGCCGGCCGCATGGGTGCCGGCCGGATCGGTGCCGGCCGGATCGGTGGTGCTCGTCTCGGGGGCATCGAGGTAGTCGCTGCGCCAGCCCGCCCACAGCCGCTCGATGGTCACGCTCAGCCAGCGGGGACGGCAGCCTCGACGTGCAGCCGCCCGACGAAGTCGTCGATGCCGACGTCGCGCTCCACGCCGCCCTCCCGGCCGTTCACGCCCACGGTGGCCCCGGCCACGTCGTCGTCGCCGACCACCAGCACCCAGGGCAACTTCTCCAGCTTGGCCTTGCGGATGCGCCCACCCAGGGTGTCCGACGCATCGTCGAGCTCGGCCCGCAGGCCCTCGGCCGCCAGGCGCTCCACCACAGCACGGGCGTAGGCCTCGTGGTCGTCACCCACGGGCAGGACCCGCACCTGCACGGGCGCCAACCAGGTGGGCAAGGCCCCGGCGTAGTGCTCCACCAACACGCCGAAGAAGCGCTCGATCGACCCGAACAGCGCCCGATGGATGATCCGGGGGACGTGGCGGGCGTTGTCCGCCCCCACGTAGTCGAGGTGGAAGCGGCTGGCGAGTTGGAAGTCGACCTGAAGCGTCGACATCTGCCACCGTCGGCCGATGGCGTCGCGCACGTGGACGTCGATCTTGGGGGCGTAGAAGGCCCCCTCACCTTCGGCCACCACGTAGTCGATGCCCGCCGACTCCAGCGCACCACGCAGGGCCTCGGTGGCGGTGTCCCACTCGGCCGGCTCGCCCACGAACTTCTCCGGTCGGGTGGCCAGCTCGGCCTCGAAGCGCTCGAAGCCGAAGGTCCGCAGCACCCGCAGCACGAAGGCCAAGAGGCTGGCCAGCTCATCGCTCAGCTGTTCAGGCGTGCAGAAGATGTGGCTGTCGTCCTGGGTGAAGCCCCGGGCCCGCAGCAGGCCGTGGAGCACCCCCGAGCGCTCGAAGCGGTAGACGGTGCCGAACTCGAACAGGCGCAGCGGGAGCTGGCGGTACGACCGCTGTTGGGAGCGGTAGATGAGCATGTGGATGGGGCAGTTCATGGGCTTGGGGTAGTAGGTGGCCCCCTCCAGCTCCATGGGGGGGTACATGCCCTCGGCGTACCACTCCAGGTGGCCCGACTGCTCGAAGAGCGACGACTTGGCCAGGTGCGGGGTGGACACGAACTCGTACCCCCCGGCGAGGTGGGCGGCGCGGGAGTAGTCCTCCATGACCTTGCGCACCAGCCCGCCCTTGGGGTGGAACACGGCCAGGCCCCCGCCGATCTCGGGGGGGAAGCTGAACAGGTCGAGCTCGGCGCCGAGCTTGCGGTGGTCGCGCTTCTCGGCCTCGGCCAGCTGCTCCAGGTGGGCGGCCAGGGCCGCCTTGGACTCCCAGGCCGTGCCGTAGATGCGCTGGAGCATGGGGCGGTGCTCGTCGCCCCGCCAGTAGGCCCCGGCCACCTTCTGCAGCTTGAAGTGGCCCAGGCGCTTGGTGGTGGGCACGTGGGGGCCCCGGCACAGGTCGACGAAGCGCTCGGTGTTTCGGTAGGCGCTGACGGCACTGCCCTGCGCGCCCTCGCCGGCGTCGACGCCCTCGATGATCTCGCGCTTGTAGGGCTGGTCGGCGAACAGGGCCAGGCCCTCGTCGCGGCTGTGCTCCTCTCGCACGAAGGGCTGGGCCTCGGCCACGATCTCGCGCATGCGGGCCTCGATGCGGTCCAGGTCGTCGTCACTGAAGGTGGCCCCTCCGGGCAACTCGAAGTCGTAGTAGAAGCCGGCCTCGATGGGCGGCCCGATGGCGAAGTGGGCGCCGGGGAACAGGTCGAGCACGGCCTGGGCCAAGACGTGGGCGGTGGAGTGGCGCAACACGACCCGGCCGGCGTCTGAGTCCTGGGTGACGATGGACACGGCGGCACCGTCGGCCAGCGGGGTGGCCAGGTCGACCTCGGCCCCGTCGATCATGCCCGCCACTGCCGCCTTGGCCAGACGGGACCCGATGGAGGCGGCCAGATCGGCCACCGTGGCTCCCTCGGGCAGGGCGCGGGCCGAGCCGTCGGGCAAGGTCACGGAGATGGAGTCGGCCACCGGGCGATGGTACCGGCCGGTCCCCGCCAGCCTCGATCCGTTTGCTTCCCCACGCTGACCGCGTTCCGGGTGGGGTGGAGACGCCTACCGGCCGAGGTCGATGCCCAACAGGGCGGCGCCGGCGCCGACACCCCGCCCCGAGGAGGCGGCGGCGTCGAGGGCGACGACGGCCGCCGGGGTGTCGAGGTCGTCGTCGAGGGCGGCGCGGACGTCGTCGAGGCCACCCTGGCCGGGACCGGCCGCCCGCCAGTGGTCGAGCCGGGTGGCGGCGGCCGGGAGCAGGGCGTCGGTCCAGTCCCAGTCGAAGCGGTAGTGGTTCGCCACGATGGCCAGGCGGATGGCCATGGCCTCCCACTCCTTGAGCAGGTCGCTCACGAACACGAGGTTGCCGAGCGACTTCGACATCTTGGTGCCGGCGAGGCCGACCATGGCCGTGTGCATCCAGTGGCGCACGAAGGGCTCGTTGGTCACCGCCTCGGACTGGGCCGCCTCGCACTCGTGGTGGGGAAACACCAGGTCGCTCCCGCCCCCGTGCAGGTCGACCGTGGTGCCCAGCTCACGAAGGGCCAGGGTGGAGCACTCTATGTGCCACCCCGGGCGCCCCGGTCCCCACAGCGACTCCCATGCCGGCTCCCCCTCCTTCGAGGGCTGCCACAGCACGAAGTCGAGGGGCTGGCGCTTGTGGGGATCGTCGGGGTTGCCCCCCCGCTCGGCCGCCAGCGACAACATGGTGGCCTCGTCCAGACGGGCGACCTGGCCGAAGCGGGGGAACGTCGACACGTCGAAGTAGACGGCCCCGCCGGCCAGGTAGGCGTGGCCGGTGTCGAGGACCATGCCGATGAAGCCCCGGATGTCGGCGATGGCCGACGTGGCCCGGGGTTCGCTGAAGGCGGGCAGGACGGCCAGGTCGCGCATGTCGCCCTGGAAGCGGGCGGTCTCCGCCGCGGCCAGGTCGAGGTAGTGCACGCCGAGATGGCGGGCCTTGTCGAGCAGGGGGTCGTCGACGTCGGTGATGTTGCGCACCACCCGGGTCTCATGGCCCAGGTCGCGCAGGCGGCGCGCCAGCACGTCGTAGGCCAGGTAGGTGGCGGCGTGGCCCAGGTGGGTGGAGTCATACGGCGTGATCCCACACGTGTACATGGCGACCACGGGCGGTGGCTCGAAGGCCACGACGGCCTGGCGGGCGGTGTCGTAGAGACGCACGGCGCCGGTGGCTAGGTGGCGTCGATGCCGGTGAGCTTGATGGCCACGCGGGTCTTGTAGCGGGCGTTGAGCTGGAGCAGCACGGCGGCAAAGGCCTCGATGGGGGCGGCGTTGGACAGCTCGCCGGCGTCGAGGGGGCGCAGTCCGGGGATGTGGCGCACCACCTCGGCCGTGGCCTCGGTGGCCTCGGCGTGGTCGGAGCAGATGAGCACGTCGGAGTCGATGGCGTGTCCGAGGGCGGCCAGCTCCCGGGCGGGGAGGTGGTGGAAGGCGGCGGCCACCCTGGCCCGGGGGACGGCGGCCTGGACGTTGCCGGCCACCGAGCCCCGGGGGGGCACGAGCGGCTGGAACTCGTGGCCCACCCGGGCCAGGGCGTTGGCCATGGACACGACCACCTTGCCGTCGAGCTGGGCTTCGACCGACCTTGCCGTGGTGGCCGCCGCGTCCCAGGGGGTGGCGATGACGACGAGGTCGGCCTCGGCCGCCTGTTCATTGCCGGCGCCGTCGAGGGCCAGGGGCCGGTCGGGCCACCTGGCCACCAGCTCGTCACGCACCTCGAGGGCCCGCGACTTCTCCCGGGAGCCGATGACCACGTCGTAGCCGACGGAGGCCAGGCGGGTGGCCAGGGCGCGGCCCGCAGGCCCCGTTCCCCCCAGGACAGCGATGTGCACCGTGGCAGCCTACGACGGCGCACCAGGATCGGCGTGGTCGGCCGCGGCTAACCTGTCTCGGGGTCAACGGGTCGGAGGGGACATGTTGTTGGAGGGCAAGCACATCCTGGTCACCGGGGTGCTCACCGACGACTCCATCGCCCATGCCATCGCCGTGCGCTGCCAGGAACAAGGCGCCGAGCTGGTGCTCACCGGCGCCGGGCGGGGCCTGTCGCTCACCCGCCGCACCGCCCGCAAGCTGGCCACCGAGCCGCCCGTGCTCGAGCTCGACGTCACCGACGCCGATCACCTGGCCGCCCTGGCCCCGGCCCTGGGCGAGCTGGGCTGGGACCACGTCGACGGCGTGGTGCACGCCATCGGCTTCGCCCCTGCTGCCTGCCTGGGCTCGGGCATGTTCGCCGCCGGCTGGAACGACGTCTCGGTGGCACTCCACGTTTCGGCCTACAGCCTCAAGGCACTGACCGAGGCGGTGCTGCCCCTCATGGAGCGGGGAAGCAGCGTGCTGGGCCTCGACTTCGACGCCTCGGTGGCCTGGCCCGCCTATGACTGGATGGGCGTGGCCAAGGCCGCCTTCGAGTCGACCAGCCGCTACCTGGCCCGAGACCTGGGCGAGCGGGGCATCCGGGTGAACCTGGTGGCGGCCGGGCCCATCCGCACCGTCGCCGGCCGTTCCATCCCTGGTTTCTCCACCTTTGAGGATGTCTGGGCCCGGCGCGCGCCACTCGGCTGGGACGTCGACGACGCCGACGCTGTGGCCCGGTCCTGCGTGGCCCTGCTATCCGACTGGTTCCCGGCCACCACCGGCGAGATCGTCCACGTCGACGGTGGCTTTCACGCCGTGGGCACCAGCGTGGGCGAGTAGAGGAGCGGGCCCATGGACGACCGGGAGGTGGCCGAGGCCTTTGCCGCCGGCGGCGCCCGCCAGGCCTTTGGCGACAAGCTGCACATCGAGGGCGACTGCCTGGTCTTCGACGGGTGGTGGGAAGCGGCGTTCCGGGTGTCGGCCACCACCTTCGCCGTGCGGGATGAAGAGCCACCCGAGCCCACCGGGATGCTCGACGAACTGCGGGCACAGCTGGGAGCCGCAGGCATGCAGGCGGTCGACACCAACCCAGCCCTGCTGGTGGCCATCACCTACACCGCCATCGATCTGGCCGCCGCCGACTGGATCCTGTGGTCGACCGACGAGGCCAGCGCTGAGGCGGCCCTGGCCCAGCGTGCCGGCTACGACACCTTCCTCCACGACGCCCCTGCCGCCGACGGCCCCTTCGCCGGGGGGCCCTTCGGGGGGCCGGCCGACGGTCCCTTCGGGGCCGGGCCCTTTGGGGCTGAGCCCGGGTCCGACTACGCCGCCGAGTTGGGTGGTGCCCGGCGCAGCGCCGGCCTTCCCGCCCTGTTGGTCCTCACCGTCGGACTCCCCGATTTTGCCGCCGAGGCCATCGCCGCCTCCCTCACCGACTGCCGCATCGAGAACCGCCCCCTGGGTGAGATCGACCGCGACGGATGCGAGGCCCTCATGCCCAACCTGGTGCTGGTCGACGCCACCGAAGAGGCCGGAGCGGCGTTCGTCACCGAGCTCCGGGCCACGGGCCGCTCCGTCCCCCTGGTCGCCGTGCACCCCGGCGGACCACTCGTGGGTGCTGACGCCACCGTCGACCCCGCCGCCCCCCCGACCGAATGGGCCCAGCACCTCCGTTCGCTGTTGCCGTAGCCGAACAGCCCGAAGCCCCGCAACTCGTTCGATACGCTAACCAACATGCAGGCCGACACCACGGTGGACATCTCCGTGCCGGCGGCCCGGGCGGCGGCCCGGCTGTCCCGCCAGGTGGAGCGGGCGTTGGCGCCAGTCGAGCTGTCGCTTCCCCAGTACCGCCTGCTCGCCCTGCTGGGCGACTCCGAGGAGCTGGCCTCGGCCCTGGCCGGTCTGCTGGCCGTGCGCCCGCCCAGCGTCACCGCCCTGGTCGACGGGCTGGTGCAGCGGGGCCTGGTGGAGCGACGGGCGTCCGAAGGTGACCGGCGCTGCGTCGCCCATGTCCTGACCGACGCCGGTCGGGCGGTCCTGGCCCGCGGCGATGAGGCGGTGGGCGCGCGTCTGGTCGCGCTGAGCCTCCACCTCCCCGAGGGCGACGCCGGGGCTGCCCTCGCTGGCCTGGAGCGCTGGGGCCAGGCCCTCGATGCCGCTCGGGACACCGCCCACGACACCGCCCAGGACACCGCTCCCGGCCCCCGCCCCTTCTTTCGGCGCTGAGGCCCAGCAGGTGGGACTGAGCGCCGAAAGAACGGGGAGGCGTGCAGGAGAGGGCTGGATCCGCCGCCTCCTGCCCCTGCTTCGCCCCCAACGGGGGCGCTTCGCCGTGGCCCTGATCGCCTCGGGGCTCGCCGTGCTGGCCCAGCTCGCCATCCCCGTGGTGATCCGAGACGCCATCGAAGCCGCCCTGCCCACGCCCATCGACCCGGTCCCCACCGCCGACCTGGCCCCCTTCGTGGTGGCCCTGCTCGCCCTCGGCGTCGCCCGGGCCGTCCTCGGCTTCGTGTCCCGTGACGGGCTGGCCCGGGTGGCCTTCGGCCTCGAGTACGACCTGCGGGCCATGCTCTACGAGCACCTCACCCACCTGTCGTTTTCCTTCTACGACCGGGTGCAGACCGGCCAGCTCGTCTCCCGGGCGAACTCCGACGTGCGCTCGGTCCAGATGTACCTCACCTACGCCCCCACGCTGGCGGTCACCGTGGTCAGCTTCGCCCTGGCCCTGGTCCTCATGCTCCAGGTGCACGTGGGGCTCACCCTGGTCGCCGTGGCCGCCCTTCCGGGGGTGTTCTTCCTCGGCCTGCGGATGCGCCAGGACCTGTACCCGCTGAGCTGGGTCGTCCAGGCCCGTCTGGCCGAGGTGGCCACCGTCGTGGACGAGAACGTGACCGGCACCCGGGTGGTGAAGTCCTTCGCTGGTGAACGCCGCCAGATCGCGTTGCTGACCCGAGCCGCCCGCCGGCTGCGCTGGGCCACCGTACGCCAGTTCGACACCCGGGCCCGCTTCGGTCCCCTCATGGAACAGCTCCCCCGGGTCGGCCTCGCCCTGGTCCTGCTCTACGGCGGCTCCCTGGCCATCGACGGGCGGGTCAGCATCGGCGACCTCGTGCTGTTCACCTTCTACGTGGTCATGCTCCAGGCGCCGTTCCGCAGCCTGGGCTTCCTGCTCATGCTCGGCCAGCGAGCCGCGGCCTCGGCCCAGCGCATCTACGAGGTGCTCGACACCGAGCCCGAGATCGTCGACCGGCCCGGCGCTGTCGCCCTCACCCACCCCCGGGGTGAGGTCGAGCTCGACGACGTGCACTTCGCCTACCCCGGCACCGGCGAGCCAGTCCTGCGCGGCCTGTCCCTGCACCTGCAGCCCGGCGACACCGTGGCCCTGGTGGGCCGCACCGGCGCGGGCAAGTCGAGCGTGGCCCGGCTGTTGACCCGGTTCTACGACGTCGACGCCGGGGCCGTGCGCCTCGACGGCCACGACCTGCGCGACCTCACCCTGGCCAGCGTGCGCGGCGCCGTGGGGGTGGTGATCGACGAGCCCTTCCTCTTCTCCGACACCCTGCACGCCAACATCGCCTTCGGCCGCCCCGACGCCACCCTCGCCGACGTCGAGCGAGCGGCCGTCGCCGCCGGGGCCCATGACTTCATCACCGCCCTGCCCCAGGGCTACGACACGGTGGTGGGCGAACGGGGCTACACCCTCTCAGGCGGGCAGCGCCAGCGGGTGGCCATCGCCCGCACCCTGCTGGTCGACCCGCCCGTGCTCGTGCTCGACGACGCCACCAGCGCCGTCGATGCCCAGCGGGAGGAGGAGATCCACACCGCGCTGCGCACCCTGATGGTCGGCCGCACCACGCTCGTGATCGCCCACCGCCTGTCGACCATCGCCCTGGCCGACCGGGTGGTCCTGCTTGACGGCGGCCGGGCCGTGGCCGAGGGCACCCACACCCACCTGCTGGCCACCGAGCCCCGCTACGCCGAGGTGCTGGAGTCGGCGACCGCCTCCGGTTCCACAGGCCCCTTCGACAAGGCCACCGCGGCCGCCGGGGGGTGGCGCCCGTGATGGTGGGTGGTCACCACCACCACGGCGGCCACGGCGGCTCCCGGGGCGACACCAGCGGCCTGCCCTTCGCCGGGGTCCCCTCGGAGCTGCGCCGGCGCTACGACGAGCTGGTGGCCGAGGAGCCCGACATCCCCCTCGACGAGGAAGCCGTCGACTACTCGCCCCGGGTGCCCGCCGGCGAGCAGCGGCCCTTCACCTTGCGCCGCTTCCTCGTCCCCCACTGGCGAGCCCTGCTGGGCGCCCTGGCCCTGGTCGTGGTCGAGACCGGCGCCGGCCTGGTCGGGCCGATCCTCACCCAGATCGGCATCGACGACGGGATCGGCCAGGAGGACCTCGGGGTCCTCGTGGCCGTCACCGTGGCCTACCTGGTGGCCATCGTGGTCAACGTGGCCACCAGCGCCACGCGCATCGCCTGGACGGGCCGGGTCGGTGAACGGCTCATGCTCGCCCTGCGTGTGCGGGTCTTCGCCCACCTCCAGCGGCTGTCCCTGGGCTGGTTCACCGCAGAGAAGGCGGGCCGGGTCCTGACCCGGATGACCAGCGACATCGACGCGCTGTCGGCGTTGTTCCACGACGGGCTCATCAACATGGCCGTGCAGGCCCTGACCGTCGTGGTGGTCTCCGTCGTGCTGTTCAGCTATGACCCCACCCTGGCCCTGGTCACCGTGGGGGTGGTGGTGCCGGCCATGGTCGTGGCCACGCTGCGCTTCCGCACCGCCTCCGATCAGGGCTACGGCGCCGTGCGCCACCACATCGCCGAGGTGCTCGCCGACCTGCAGGAGAGCATGGCGGGCATGCGCCTGGTCGCGGCCCACAACCGCCAGGCCCACAACGTGGCCCGACACCGGGAGATCCTCGGCCGGTACCGGGCTGCCAACGTCTACACGGGTCGCATCGGCGCCCTCTACGGCCCGGGAAGCGAGCTGGTGGCCGTGGTCGGGCAGGCGGCCGTCCTGGTGGTGGGCGGCCAGCGGGTGCTGTCGGGTGAGCTCAGCGTGGGCGAGCTGGCCGCCTTCATCTTGTTCATCGCCACCTTCTTCGCCCCCATCCAACAGCTGGTCCACCTGTACACGACCTACCAGGCCGGCCAGGCGGCGGCGTCCAAGCTGCGAGAGCTGCTGAGCACCCGGCCCGGGGTGGCCGAGGCGGCCGATGCTGTCGAGTTGCCCACCGTGGCCGGTGAGGTGCGTCTGGAGTCGCTGAGCTTCGCCTACGGCGATGATGCGCCGGTGCTCCACGAGGTCGACCTCACCATCCACCCGGGGGAGACCTTCGCCCTGGTCGGGCCCACCGGATCGGGGAAGTCGACCATCGCCAAGCTGATCACCCGCTTCTACGACCCCACCGAGGGACGGGTGCTCATCGACGGTCACGACCTGCGCCACGTCACCCTCGACTCCCTGCGCGGCCAGCTCGGCATCGTCCCCCAGGAGCCGTACCTCTTCGCCGGCTCGGTGCGCGACAACATCGCTTTCGCCCGCCCTGACGCCACCGACGACGAGTTGACTGAGGCCTGTCGGGTGCTCGGCATCGACGACCTGGTCGAGCGCCTCCCCCAGGGCCTGGACACGCCGGTGCACGAGCGGGGCTCGTCGCTCTCGTCCGGGCAGCGCCAACTGTTGGCCCTGGCCCGGGCCTTGGTGGCTCGCCCCCGGGTACTGGTGCTCGACGAGGCCACCTCGAGCCTCGACCTGCGTTCCGAAGCCGTGGTGGAGCGAGCCCTCGACGTCCTCCTCGCGGGCCGCACCGCCATCCTCATCGCCCACCGCCTGGCCACGGCCATGCGGGCCGACCGCATCGCCGTGGTCGAAGCAGGCCGCATCGTCGAGGTCGGCACCCACGACGAGCTGGTCGGCGCCGGCGGCCGCTACGCCGCCCTCTCTTCGGCCTACAATCGTTCGCTTTGCTCACTCCGTTCGACCGAGCTGACCGTCCTCCGGCCGGCCGGTGGAGCCAGCCGGCCTGCGCGCTGAACACCCTTTGGGCGAGCTCCGCTCGCCTTGCCGGCTCCGCCGGGGCCCGGAGCACAACCACATTCGCGGTCATTCGCCGTCACACCTCTGGTTTGGCGGCGACGAGGCCGAGAAGACGAGGCCGACAGCGGGCCACCTCGTCGTGCAGCTTGCGCTCCAGTACGGGCCCGAACAGGCTGCCGCTGTAGTGCAGGTGCATCGTCAGTCGGCTACCGGCGTCGCCCGCCGGCTCCACCGTGGCCTGGAGCACCCAGTCGGAGTGCTCCCGGCCGTCGTGCTCCAGCCGCTCGAAGCGGGCCACTCGGGGATGGTCGTACACGGTACGCACCATGCGCAGCCGCTTGGAGCGGGCCAGGGGCCCGAGCCGGGCTCGCAGGTCGACCACCCAGGCCGGACCCGGGTCGCCGTCGATCGCCGCCGTCGGCTCGGCCCGGGGGACGAGGTCGAGCCAGCGCGGGTAGCGGGCCAGGTCGTCGACCCAGGCAAAGAGCGCCGCAGGCGCGTACGGCGCTTCGGTGTTGACGTCTACGTCCACAGCGCCTCTTCCTCCTCCTCCCGACCGGCTGGCGGCGACGCTACCCTCGCGCCGATGCGGGGCGACACCTGGACGGCCCGATGAACCTCGTCGCCCCTGACGAGCACCAGCTCCTCGTCTTTTGGACTCAGCTCCTCGTCCTCCTCGTCGTCGCCCGGATCCTTGGCCAAGCCATGCGCCGGATCGGCCAGCCGGCCGTGGTCGGACAACTCGGCGCCGGCCTGCTGCTCGGGCCCTCGCTCCTCGGCCGCGTCGCCCCCGATGTCCTCAACTGGTTGGTACCGGCCGATGACCTGCAGTCGGGCATGCTCTTCGCCGTCTCGTGGATCGGCATCCTCCTGCTACTGATCGAAACCGGCTTCGAGACCGACCTGGCCCTCATCCGCCGTCTGGGCAAGGCCACCGCCCTGGTCTCTGCCGGGAGCATCCTCCTCCCCCTGGCCGCCGGCCTCGCCGTCGGCGTCGCCCTTCCCAGGGTGTTCAGGGGGCAGCTCGGAGATCCCGTGGTCTTCGCCCTGTTCGTCGGCGCCGCCCTCAGCATCTCGTCCCTGGCCGTCGCCGGCAAGGTCCTCTCCGAGCTCGGCCTGATGCGCCGGAACTTCGGGCAGGTGACCCTTGCCGCAGGGATGGCCAACGACGTCGTGGGCTGGATCATGCTCGGGATCGTCGCCGCCCTGGCCGCGGCCGGCGAGATCACCCTCGGGCCGCTCGCGGTCACCGTGCTCGGCATCGCTGCGCTCTACATCGGAGGGCTCACCGTCGGCCAGCGAATCGTCGACCGGCTACTGCGCGAACTCCGACGACGCGACGTGAGCCTCACCGGCTACATCACGGTCATCATGATGATCGCCCTGGTCTTCGGTGTCGCCACCCAGCTCATCGGCGCCGAAGCGGTCCTCGGTGCCTTTGTCGCCGGGATCGTGATCGGTCGTTCGAAGTTCCAGCGGCCCGAAGCACGCGAGAGCCTGGAGGTGGTCACGGCCGGGGTGTTCGCGCCCATCTTCTTCGCCACCGCCGGCCTGCGCGTCGATCTCGGGCTGGTGGCCGACCCCGCAGTACTGCCCTGGGCGGCGGCAGTCATCGGCGTGGCCTCCGCCACCAAGTTCGTAGGCGCCTACCTCGGTGCCCAACTGGCCGGACTGCCGCGACGAGAGGGGACCCTGCTCGGCATCGGGCTGAACCCGCGCGGCACCCTCGAGATCGTCATCGCGACAGTCGGGTTGTCGCTGGGCGTTTTCAACCAGGCGTCCTACAGCGTCATCCTCCTCATGGCCATCCTCAACTCCATGGCCGCCCCCCCCTTGCTGCGGATCGTGGCCCGCACTTGGAAGGGCACCCACGAAGAGCAACGGCGGCTGCAGCGGGAGGAGTCGGTCAGCCACAACGTCATGGTCCGCTCCCACCGCCTCCTGCTGCCCAGCCAGGGCGGGAGCAACTCCATCGTCGCCGCCCAGGTCCTGCACTACGCCTGGCTGGAGGACGTGGAGGCGACCGTCCTCTCGGTCGGCGCCGATGCCGACCAAGCCGGAGTGCGGGCGGTGGTGGACATCTTCGACGACCGACCCGTCTCGCTGGTCAGCGTCAACTCCGACCACGCCTCGGAGGCCATCCTGGCCGAAGCCCGGCTGGGATACGGGGCCATCGGCGTCGGCGCCCCCGAGAACAGCGAGGGGCCGTGGATCCTCTCCCCCATCGTCGACGAGTTGCTGACCCAGACCTCGATCCCGATCGTCATCGTGCGCCGGGCGCGCAACCTCGATCGGCCCCTGCCCGGTGCCTTCGCCCGAGCGTTGCTCCCGGTGTCGGCCACCGCCTCGTCACGCGCCGCTCAGGAGATCGCCTTCAACCTGAGTGCCAGCATCGGCACCGAGGTGCTGTTGACCCACGTGGCCACGCCGACGCCGGCGGTGTCCGACGCCAGCCGCAGCCGGCGAAGTGACGGGAGCACCGCCACCGTGCCCCGGGCCGACGTAGGGGCTGCCCTGATCGAACGAGCCGAGGCCTTCGCTGGTGAGCTGGGTGCCCGGGCTCGCACCGTCGCCCGGTCGGGCTCCTCTCCCGCCGACGAGATCGTCCGGGCCGCCGTTGACGAAGAAGCCGACCTGGTGGTGCTTGGGGCCAAGCTCCGCCAGCTCGAGGGCCGGCCCTTCCTCGGCCACGTGGTCGAACAGGTCCTGGAGGAGTGCGACGCCACCGTCGTGGTCGTGGCCAGCCCGTCGGGGCCCCACGGATAGCCCACTTCGGCC
>JAUJLZ010000004.1:0-3819 GCA_030447125.1 Acidimicrobiales bacterium | reverse complement strand
GCGGCGGTCGTGGCCGGCGACCAGTGCTCGCCTTGGCTCCTACTGGCCTCGGAAGCGTTGTTGGAGGTAGCGGCCGATGCGCCAGGTCCAGAGGCCGGCGGCGCCGGTGCGTTGGCGACGTTGGGCGGCGTCGAGGATGTAGAGGGCGCGCACGGCTTCCATGTGGGACCAGACCAGGGGGACGTTGCCCCGGCTCTGGAGGCTCTCGGGGTCGATCTCCTCGGCCATGAGGCGGGGGACGGCCCTCTCGAGGGCGTCGAGGCGGATCTCCGCCTCTTGCACCCGGCCGAGCTGGGCCAGCCCCGAGATGGCCCACCACGACGTGGGCAAGAAGGCGCCCTCACGTCCCTCGAAACCGTCGTCCGAACCCGGCTCGTAACGGTAGACGAAGGGCCAGGCGCCGAGGCGGGCCAGGGTGGCGTCCACCAGGCGGGCTGCTCGTGGGTCACGACGATCGAGCATCCCGAAGATCACGACCATCAGGGCCGAGGCGTCGGCCTTCGGCTCGGTGTCGTCATAGCTCTGGGGCAGGCCTCCGTCATCGTCGAGAGCGCCGAGGATGCGGGCCCGAAGCTCGTCGCGCGCCTGCTTCCAGTGGCGACGGCGCGACCAGGGCCGCCACCCCCGGGCGATCCAGATGGCCCGGTCGAGCGCCAACCACCGGCCGATGTCGGCGGAGACGAGCTCACGAGGCTCGCGCAGTTCCCAGATCCCGCTGGTCGGGCGAGACGGGGGGGCCACCAGGCTGTCGGCCACGCTGCGCACCACGTTCCAGCAGGCCGGGTCGAGCGAGGCACCGAGTTGGAGGTACACCGACACCGCCTCCACCAGAAGGCCGAGGGCGTCGTATTGGACCTGGGTCCCCGCGGCGTTGCCCACCCGCACCGGACGCGTCCCACCCCAGCCGGCGACGCCGCTCACGTCGCGCTCCTCGGGGACGGGTCGGCCCCGCACGTCGCTCACCGGTCCCGTCGGCACCCCGTCGGCACCGACCTGGTCGACGACAAAGTCCAGATACCTCCTGGCCAGGTCACGCCGGCCGATCAGCGCCGCCACCGAGACGGCCAGGGAGGCATCCCGCACCCACGAGTAGCGGTAGTCGAACTGGCGATCGCCACCAGGCGCCTCGGGCAAGGAGGTGGTAGGCGAGGCCACCACGGCACCTGTGGCGGCAGAGGTACAGCCGCGCAGGACCCGCAGAGCATCCCGGGCCCGGCCGGCCCCGCGCCGGGGCAGCTTGGCCCGGGACAGCAGGTCGTCCTCAACCGCCTTGGCCCGGGCCAGCACGGCGAGCAGCCGCTGCGGGTCGCCATCATCACCGGGGGCCCAGGAGATGACCAGGGCGGCCCACTCCCCTACCCCCGCCCGCAGGCGCCGTCGCTGCCACCGCGACCCTGCTGTGGCGCCGGCGATGCGGTCGCCGTCCTCGCCGCCCGCCTCCTCGCCGTTGATGACCTCCTCGGCGCCGCCGCTGACCTCCTCACCGCCGACCTCCTCACCGCCGACAACGGTCACCAGCCCGGCTGCCACCTGGCCCCCACGGCTCGACCAACGCGCCCAGGGGCTGTCGAACCCGCCCAGGGCCAACTCGTGGACCACGTCGAGGTCGGCGTCGAGGTTGCGGACCAGACGGATGAGCCCGGGTGCTCCCTCGGTCACGCACAGGCCGTCACGGCACTCCAGCCGACCCGACGGGTGGCGCAAGAGTGTGCGCAGCACTGCCCCGGCCGGCCCGTCGTCGGGGCCGGCCATGCGCACCCCCCGCCAGCGGGCGGCCGCGCCCGCCGGGTCGAGGAGTGACCACAGCACCGGGGCGCTGTCCAGCTCGGGGGCGCACCACCAGTCGATCTCTCCGTCGGGTCGCAGCAGCGCCGTAGACGTGCCGTCACCCAGGAGGCGATGCGCTCCGATGGCCGGGCGATGCCACTCGGTCCCCGCTCCCCGCGGTCGCTCACCCATCGGCTGGGTCGATCCTGGACAACAATCCGGCCAGGAGGCACACTACCGGGCGCCCCCTGCCTCCCCGGCCCCGCCGCCGGGTCGAGGCGGGGGTGCTTTGCGTCATGGCCGTCCCCTTTGGCCGTCGAAGATGCATGGCGACCTCCTGCCCCATCCGTTCGCTCCGGACGCCCATGGGAAAGGGTGGAGCGATCGAAGCCAGACGACTGTTCTATGGAGACGCCAGCAGCGTCGGGGAGACCCGCTCGTTCGTCCGCGACGTGTTGGCCGAGACCAACGCGCCGCCTGACGTCGTCGACTCCGCTGTGCTGCTCATCAGCGAGCTGGCCACCAACGTGACCCTCCACGCCCGAACCGATCTGCGGGTGACCGTCCGCTTCGAGGACCGCCAGTTGTGGGCCGAGGTGAAGGACTGGAACTCGCGCATGCCCCAGGCGTGCCTGGCACCGATCGACGCCACCACCGGCCGGGGTCTGGCCCTGGTCGAGGCCCTGGCCTCGCGCTGGGGAGCCGAACGCGACGCCGACGGGAAGCGAGTGTGGTTCCTGCTCGAGCTCGACCAGACCTCCTCCAGCAACGGCCGGTGAGCCTGGCGCGCCGGTGGCGCGCGAAAACTGCCGCTTTCTTCGACGATCAGGGCTCGAGGAGCCAGACCTCGGTCTCTCCCAGGGCGTCCTGGAAGGAGAGGGCCACCCGCCCGACAACCGGATCCCGGCGGTCCCAGACGACCACCGCCTCGTGGGCGTGGCGGGCCAGCCAGGCGTCGCGCCGGGCCAGGGCGGCACCGGCCTGTTGCTTGGTGGTCGGAGCCTGGGCCTGGACCACCACCTGGCTCCGCGCCCCGGCCAACAGCTCCCGGTAGTGCCGGCGGCCGGCCTCGGGCCACACCGAGTCCTGGCCGGGGAAGGCCAGCACGGCCACGTAGGGCACACCGGCCTCGCCGGCAGCCTCGGCCCCGAGCTGTTCGGCCCCCAGTCCCAAGCCGCTGAGGACCACCAGGTCGGGCTGGATCTCGGCGGTGGCGGCCAAGATCTCCACCAACTTCGTCCGCAGCCGCTCGGCCACGGGGTTGGGGTCGTAGCCCCCCAACTCGGGTGGCCGGTGCCCAGCCACGGCCACCAGGTGGCCGGCCGGGACGTCGTCCCTCGTCCCGGACGTCGCCCGGGCCGGGGCGCCGAGGGCTCCCGACCCAACGACGTGTCCCGGCGCGTCGGCCGGCCCCAGTGCCTCAGGTCGACCCTCGCCCGACCGTCCCCGCTGGGTGGTGGCCGCCTCGACGGCCAGGCGGTCGACCAGGTCGTTCATGAGGTTCCCCGAGTGGCCTTTGACCCAGCGGAAGCTGACGTCGCCCCGGTTGCGCGCCAACTCGATGAGCGGTTCCCACAGGTCGCGGTTGGCCACCGGCTTGCGGGCCTTGTTCAGCCATCCGCGGGCCAGCCATCCCTCCCACCAGCGGTCGCGGAAGCAGTTGACGACGTAGGTGGAGTCGCTGACCACCACCAGCTCGCCGGCCAGGGCCCGGACCGCCTCCAGGGCCGCCTTGATCTCCATGCGTTGGTTGGTGCTGGGGTCCTCGGCCCCGCTGGCGTAGCGCCCGCCCTCCACCGCCCACGCCCACCCGCCAGGACCGGGGTTCCCCAGGCAGGCCCCGTCGGTGTAGACGCTGGTCGCCACCCGACGGACGCTACCGGCACCCTCCCCTCGACAAGAGCAGAGCGAAGCTGCGCGCAGGCTGACAGCATGGAGACATGATCTTCGACGGGTTCGTCCAGCAGGTCCCCGACATCGATCCCACCGAGACCGGGGAGTGGCTCGACAGCCTCGACGCCGTGGTCGACGCCCGGGGCAAGAACCGGGCCC
>JAUJLZ010000277.1 GCA_030447125.1 Acidimicrobiales bacterium | reverse complement strand
GGGGGCTGGACGAAGGAGACCGAGCCGATCTGGTGACCGGCACCCTTGGCCGCCACACACGAGGCGATGGCATGGGCCAGGTCGTCGTTGCTGCCGCCGCCCCGCAGCAGCGAGCGCAGATCGGTCTCGTCCATGGAGAACAGGCAGCTCCGCAGCTTGCCTTCGGCGGTGAGGCGTACGCGGTCGCAGCGGGCGCAGAAGGGGGCGGTCACGCTGGCGATGGCTCCCACCCGGCCCCGACCGTCGAGGTACTCGAAGACCTCGGCCGGGTCCGATCCCCGGACCAGCGGTCGCAACGGGTGGACGGCGTCGATGGCGGCGATGATGTGCTCGCCTGGCACCACCTGCACGGCTGACCAGCTGTGGTCGGCGTCGAGGGGCATGAACTCGATGAAGCGGACCTCGACACCCCGCTCCCGACCGAAGGTGGCGAAGTCGACCACCTCGTCGTCGTTGATCCCCTCCATGCACACCACGTTGAGCTTCACCGGGTCGAACCCGACCTCCAGGGCCGCGTCGATCCCGTCCAGCACTGTGTCGAGCTCGTCGCGGCGGGTCAGGGCCAAGAAGCGCTCGGGGCGCAGCGAGTCGAGCGAGATGTTGAGCCGGTCGAGGCCGGCTGCGCGCAGTCCCGGGGCCTGGGCCCGCAGAGCCGAGCCGTTGGTGGTCATGGCCAGGTCGACGCCCAGGTCCGCCAGCTTGGCCACCAGCACGCCCAGGTGGGCCCGCACGGTGGGCTCGCCGCCGGTGAGGCGGATGCTGTCGAAGCCGAAGCGCTCCACGCAGATCCCGGCCACCCGTTCGATCTCCTCGAAGCTGAGCACGTCGTCACGTGCCACCCAGGCCAGGCCCTCCTCGGGCATGCAGTAGGTGCAGCGGAAGTTGCACCGGTCGGTGACCGAGATGCGCAGGTCGCGATGGGTGCGACCGAAGGAGTCGACCAGGGGCACCGGCGACGTGGCCACCGGGCCAGGCTAGGGCTCCTCTAGGTGCAGTGCCCGTCGAGGAGCAGCACGGGAACCGGGGCGCCGGCCCCGACCCCGTCACCGTCGGCCAGCACGGCCAGGGCGTTGGCGGCGGCCATGGCGCTCAGGTGGTGCGACCCCTGGCCACCGGCGGAGCACACGTGGTGGCGACCGTCGTCGCCCACCGTGGCCGCCACCCGGACGAAGTGGGTCTTGCCGTCGGGCCGGCGACCGAGCTCCTCGTCGGCCACGCCAACCACCGTCGGCCGAGACCAGTCCGACGCCGGGTAGCCCATCATCTTGCGCAGGGCGGGACGGGCGAGCAGCTCGAAGCTCACCATCGACGACACCGGGTTGCCGGGGAGGCCGAACACCGGCGTGGCCCCGACCATCCCAAAGGCGAAGGGCTTCGCCGGCTTGATGGCCACCTGCATCCAGCGCATGGCGCCCAGGCGGTCGAGCACGACCTTGACCAGATCGAAGTCGCCCATGCTCACGCCCCCGCTGGTGACCACCGCATCGCAGGATGCGGCCGCAGCGGTAAAGGCTTTGACGATGGCGTCTTCGTCGTCGGCCACCGTGCCGAGGTCGATGGGCTGGCAGCCAACCTGGGCGACCAGGGCGCACAACGTGGGTCGGTTGGAATCGCGGATCTGTCCGGCACGGAGTGGGCCCGAGCCGGTTACCAGCTCGTCACCCGTGGACAGCACGCCCACCCGGGCCGGCGGGAACACGGCCACCTCGCTGACCCCCACGCTGGCCAGCACGCCCAGGCGCCCGGCGCTGACCACCGTCCCTGCCGTCGCCACCACGTCGCCGGGCGACAGATCATCACCAGCCCGGCGACACGCCGTCCCGGAGTCCACACGCACCTGGATCTCCACCGACGCGCCGTCGTCGCTCGACGTGGTGTGCTCCACCATGACCACGGCGTCGGCCCCGGGTGGGAGCGGGGCGCCGGTCATGATGCGTACGGCCTGGCCCGGGCCCACCTCCGCCCTCGGCGCCTCCCCCGCGGCCAGGGTGGCCACCACGGCCAGGTGGACGGGCGCCTCGGTGGTATCGACCGAGCGCACGGCGAAGCCGTCCATGGCGCTGTTGTCGAAGGGGGGCACGGCTTCACCCGACACCACCGCCACGGCAATCACCCGGCCGAGGGCGTCGGCCAGCGGCACCGACACCGGCGCCAGCACCGGGCAGGCGTCGAGGACGTAGGCCCGGGCCTCGTCGAGGGAGATCAGCGCCACGGTGAGCTACCGGAGGTTGCGCCGGCGCACGAGGTCGGCCAGGAACGTACCCAGCTCGGGGCCGAGGTCGTCACGGTCGAGGCCCAGCTCGATGCTGGCCCGGAGGTGGTCCAGCGGCGTGCCCACGTCATGGCGGCCTTCGCTGAACACCCAGCCGTAGACCGCCTCGCTCTCGCCGAGGAGGGCCAGGGCGTCGGTGAGCTGGATCTCGCCCCCCTTGCCCGGTTCGACCTGGGCCAGGGCCTTGAACACCCCGGCGCTGAGCACGTAGCGCCCGGTGACCGCCAGCGACGAGGGGGCCTCGTCGGGGTCAGGCTTCTCGATGATCTCGCGGATGCGCACCAGCGGACCGTCGACCGGCTCCACCCGTGGGCAGCCGTAGGCCGAGATGCTCTCGAGGGGTACCTCGGCCAGCGCCACCACCGACCCCCCGTGCTCGGCCTGGGCGGCCAGCATGTGCCGGAGCAGGGTGGCGTCGTCGACCATGAGGTCGTCGGGCAGCAGGACGGCGAAGGGGGAGTCGCCCACGTGGTCGGCGGCCATGCTCACGGCATGCCCCAGGCCCCGGGGCTCGGCCTGGCGCACGGTGTGCACCCGGGCCAGCTCGGCCAGGGCCACGACCTGCTCCAGCGCCTCGGTCTTGCCCTTGCGCTTCAGCTCGGCCTCGAGTTCGGGCATGCGGTCGAAGTGGTCCTCGATGGCGTGCTTGCCCCGGCTGGTCACGATGAGCACGTCGTCGATGCCGGCAGCGGCCGCCTCCTCCACCACGTACTGGATGGCGGGACGGTCGAGGACCGACAGCATCTCCTTGGGCTGAGCCTTGGTGGCGGGCAGGAAGCGGGTGCCGAGGCC
>JAUJLZ010000276.1 GCA_030447125.1 Acidimicrobiales bacterium | reverse complement strand
GTCGACGTCCTCCGACCGGAGACCAGCCGTCTCCGGCCGCCGCAGCCCGGTGGCGAGCACTAGCCGAGAACACGCCGTAGAGACGGTCCCCCTGAGCGTGGTCGAGAAAGCGCCCCATCTCCTCGGCGCTCCACACCTGCATCTCCTCGGCGCGCTCCTGGGACGGCCGAACCCGCTTCGGCAGGCAGGCCATGGGGGCGCGGGCCAGTAGGCCCTCTCGACGGCGTCGCCAAGCGCCTTCGTGAGCGCCACGTGCGCCTTCGTCAGGCTGGACTCGCTCAGCCCGCCCGGGCCCCGCCGGCGGCCGTTGGCGCGGAGCTCGGCGTAGAGACGCACCACGTCGCCCGCGGTCAGGTCGCGCAGGCGCAGGCCGCCGAGGTGCGGGGGCACGTAGTAGGCCATCTGGCCCGGTAGCACTGCACCGTCGCCGGCTTCAAGCGCAGGCTGGGGAGCCACTGGCCCTCGACGTAGGCCCGCAGGGTCAGCTTCGAGGGCTCGACGTGGGCTGTGTCGTCGTAGCCGGTCAGTGCTTCAGCCAACGCCGCCTCGGCCTCCCGGCGGAGGCGGTAGCCGCCCTTGCTGATCGTACGCCGGCCACCTTCTCGACGTGGATCGGGGACCATGAACTGCCACGTCCAGCTCTCGCCCCGCTCGCGAATCTTGGCCATGGTGAAGCAGGCGCAGGGGCGCCACCTCGAGGCCAAGCGGGGCCGGGAGGCCGCAGACCACGCCGGCTGACCTGGTCTCCCCGGCCGGTGCCCTCTTGGGCATGGTGCGCTGGACCGGGGAGCGAGGTCCGTCGTCGGGAGGGTCCACCTCCTTGCCCCCCGGCGGCCGGGCCTCGGCAACCTCACGGAGGGGACCGCCGATGACGGCCACCAGCTCCCAGGTGCAAGAGGAGCGCGTCCGCCTCAGCGAACGGACTGAGTTCCTGTTGCATGCACCCCGCACCGCCGCCGACGCTTGCTCGCCCTCCTCGAGCGGTTGCCGACGGCGCAGCGTCGGGCCCTGTGGCGGGGCGTAGTTGCGGCTGACGACTAGATCCACATCGCCGTCGCCATGGACGGCAGCCCGGTGGAGGACCTCGATGCGGCAACGGTCGCCACCATGAAGCGTCTCCTGACGACTGACCCGGTGCCCCCACTGAAAGGCGACCGGCTACTGGCACACCTGCGGCGCAGCGGTACCGCCCGCCCCTCGGCCCAAGGGCCACCCGCCATCTACTGCCCGGGCGCCGGGTGTGCCCCCAGCCGAGGGGCCGGCTCGTGAGCAGGCCGAGACGCTCTCCACCCCCTCACGCTTGCGCCGTCGGGCCCCGATCGGGAGCGACGCGTTGCGTCTCGCCCGGGGGTGGCGCAGCACCCATACACGCCGGCTGACGCCAGCCGTCGCGGTCGACGTCGTGAGCGACGTTCTCGGCCCGGGCGGTGGCCGCCGGGAGCCACGGAGACGTCGCCGTGGCCGGCAGGCGCTCGGCCCGGTTTTCCACAGCGGCCCGGAGGGCGCCACCGGCTCCGGATGCCACGAGTGCCCCACGGCCTCCCTGAGGGGCTGTGGACGGCGATCCACCGGCGACCGCCCGCGTCGAAGTTCAGGAGGGGGATTTCGGCTACGCCAGCAAGGTGGCGCTAAGCAGAGGTCCAGGCGGTGGAGGCTCCATCAGGTCCCGACAAGGAACCTTGACCTCGGCACAGTTCCCTTGAAATAGCCGGCATGCGTCTCTTGGATCGTCTCGATCGAGTCGGCACCAACGAGAACGATCTCCAAGTGCACCTTCTCACGAGCCTCCCGCTCGGCGGCCGCGTACGCCTCGGTGGCAGCCGAGCTCTCTCTGAACTCCTCGGTCTTGACGAGCTGATGGCGGTGGTGGTCGTAGACCAGGAGAAAATGGCACATTCCGGACATGGTCATCATTCACCTCCTACCCATCGTGCCGCATCGAGGCGAGCCTGCCAATACCGGTCCATGAACGCTTCGTCGGGGAGCTCTCCTCGCTCCTCGATGGCCATACCCTCGGAGGCCAACTGGAAGAACATCAGGAGCTCCGGCGGACCACTGCCGCTCTTCAGGTCGTGCCCGTGACGAGAACCCATCCGCTCAACGGCAATCGCCCACTCATGTTGGATCGGCGTTCTGAGCTGAACCTCGATGAGCCGCTCGTCGCGTTCCACAATGAGGTGGATGCCGCGATACCCGGACGGCGCTGGGTTCGAGATGTAGTCCTTCACCCGGTTGTCCGGCGGCCTCCAGTTCTTCCTGATGCGCCGCAGTACCCGCCTGAGCTCATCGCCATCGCGCAGGATCGCCCGACAGCCTCCAATATCTTGCATCCGCGCCAGTGACATGTCGGGATAGCGGAGCAGCTTGTTGAGCATCGATGGGAAGCGCTTGAACCGCTGGGCGACAACTGGTGAACGCCCTGTCTCCGTCACCACGGCCGAGCGCAAGCCGACCGTAACCTTCTGAAGGGGATAGGCGTGGCAGGCCCGGAAGTGGTACGCCACCTCACCGGCCTGGACCAACTCGCCGATCTCGTCCTCGGTGGAGACGCGGAAAGTGAGATCCGGCCCGAGCCGGCGGCGAAGGAGATCGCCGGCCCTGTTCACCTCGCTTTTCGAGTACTGCAATGCCAACCCAGGCACCCGGCAACTATACTGACACGAGGGCCTTCGCTCCCGTCGTTTCGTCGGGCCGCCCGGGGCCGGGTTCGCGCACGATCCTGCCCCACTGGAGCCCGTTGCCCAAAGGGCGGACCCCGCCCCCTCGAAGCGTGCATCGCCCGGGACACGGGTGGCTCAAAGCAACTCGCTGGACTTTATGCAGAGCCTTAACGTCCCGAGGTGGTGTGCTGCAGGAGGGCGAGACGGGCCAGCCACGCCCATTGTCAGCGGGATATCAGCGAAAGTGTGACCAGTGCCTCGCCGACTGCGGGCAACTGCGATCAGGGCCGAGCCGCTATCGGTCCAGGTCAAAGGGGGTACAGTGGCCTCCAGCCACCCTCAGCCAGCGTTGTACGCCTCCCTGGGGGTCAAGAGGTCGGGAGTTCAAATCTCCCCAGCCCGACAACAAGAGTGCA
>JAUJLZ010000042.1 GCA_030447125.1 Acidimicrobiales bacterium | reverse complement strand
GTGGACAGACCCCGGCCCATCAGGCGGTTCTCGGCCTCGAGGCCGAGCATGATGGAGCGGGCCCCCGTGCTGACGATCACCGCCGACGCCCGGTAGGTGGGCTCGACGGCGTCGGGGTCGCCCACCCAGATGCCGAAGGGGCGGGAGGAGAAGTCGACCTTGGAAGCCTTTTCCACCACCAGCTCGGCGCCGAAGCGCGCCGCCTGGGACCGGAAGGTCGACATGAGCTCTGGGCCCATGATCCCCTCTTCGAACCCCGGGTAGTTCTCTACCTCCGTGGTCAACATGAGCTGGCCCCCGGGCTGGTCGCTGGTGGAGGACGGTTCACCCTCGAGCACCAGCGGGGCCAGGTTGGCGCGGGCGGTGTAGATGGCGGCGGTGAGGCCAGCGGGCCCCGAGCCGATGATCACGACGTTGCGGGCTTGGGTCACGCAATCACACCTTCACGGTCTTGACGGTTCGCTTCCTCCACAGCAACAGCCCGGCGAGGGTGAAGATTCCGCCGGTCAGGGCGTGGGCGGACCAGACCGCGCCGGGGAGGACGAGGTCGAGGATGCGCACGAGCGCCACCGCCCCCAGCACGGCGGCGGCCAGACCGACGATGGCGGCCACCAGACCGTAGACCAGACCCCGGGCGACCATCTCCAGGGGCTCGGCGGTCTTGGAGCGAACATTGGCGACGACCCGCTCGATGGCGTCAGCGGTCTGGGTGGCCCAGTCCTCGCCCTCGCTGGCCACGGGGGGTGGCGCGATCGGGACGCGGGGACGATCACCGGGGGGGGGAGGAGGACCGGCGGCGCCCTGGCCGACCTCGATCGTCCCCGAGCGCGCCGGGTCGGGACCCGTCGCTGCCATGGCGGTAAGCCTAGCCTGGCCCGGTGAAGCGAACCTTGCCCGTGCTTGCTGGGGCCGCGATTGCCGGCTTCGGTGCCCTCATCGTGGGCGAGTACGAGTTCCAGGGGGTCATCCCCGTGCTGGCCGGCCTGGTGCTCGGCCTGCTGGTGTCCGAGGCGGTGGCGTTGGGCGGCCAGTGGCGAGGCTGGGCTCCCGCGTTGGTGGCCGGGGTGTTGGCGGCGGCCGGCATCGTCTGGGGCGGCTGGATCGACTCCGGTGAAGGGCTCGAGCCCTACCCGTCCCTGGCGTGGTGGGGGGCGGCGGTGGCGGCGCTGACCGCCGCCGTCCGGGCCCGTCCTGTGCGAACCCGATCACACCGAGACCGACCCCATCCCCCTGACCAACCCACCTGAGCAGTCGCAGGTCAGGCGGAGGCGGACGCCAGTTCGGTGCAGGTTCGGACGGCGAGGACCAAGACCACGCTGCGAGGCGATGTCGGCGTGTCGGCGGCAGCAGGGCCGAAGCCGAGCACCACGGCGTCGACCCCGCCGAAGCGGGCTCGGGCGCTGTAGCCGAGGGGACCGAGGCCAGCGTCTCGCTTGCGAGCAGCCGCCTCGCAGCGACCGACGGACTCCGGGGGTGGACGTACGGGAGGCGGTGGCGGTGGCGACGCGGCCTGGCCACGGGCGGCCTGTTCGGTCGGCCCGCTCGAGGTGGCCTCGGGTGGGGGCGATGCGTCGAGGCGGCCTTGGCCGGGCTCGTTCGACGTCTCGGGTAGGGAGAGGTCGTGGCCGAGACGCTGGGCCAGCGCATCGAGGGCCCCCCGGTCAAGGGTGCCCAGGTCGCCGCCGTCGGTGGGCGCCCGATCGAGCACGGAACCGCAGGCCCCGCAGGTGTCGGCCTCCGAGCCTCCGGCGCCGGGGCTCTCCTCGGTCGCCCGGGTGGCGCGGTCCTCGCCGCTCATGCCTCCGGTGACCGGATCGAGGAGGGGGACGGCCACGGCGAGGGCGGCCACGCCGGCGGCGGCCGCGACCCAGCCCACGGCTTGGCGACGGCGGCGGCGACGGGGGTCCACCACGACGACGTTCCTGTCGCCCGGAGCCGCCTGATTGCCGGACGAGGCCGCGGCCCCGTCCGCCTTGGTGAGCGTGTCCGCCGGCTGTGTCCCGCCCGGCTGTGTCCCGCCCGGCTGTCTCCCGAGCTGCATCGCGCTCGTCACAGCTGCCCGGCGGCGCTCGGGGGCCACGGACTCGACGGGGACGGCCACGGCCACGGCCACGCGCCGGAAGCGCTCGAGGCGCACCGAGCATCGGGAACAGGCGTGGGCGTGGGCCGCGTCGGCGGGTCCGCCTTCTCCATCGAGGACGGCGTTGAGCGCCTCGTCGTCGAGATGGCTACGACGTGGCTCTTCGGCCACGAGCTCCTCGGTTCCGGCGTCCTCAGGCATGGCTTCCTCAGACATCGGGCCCTCAGGCATCGATACCGCCGGCGGTCGACGTGGCCTGGCCGTCGTCGGGGTTTGGATGCTCCCCGATCGGCGCTCGGTTCCCCCGGTCGAGCAGACCGGCCAGGCGGGCCCGGCCCCGGGAGATCCGGGAGCGGACCGTGCCGAGCGGGATGTCGAGGATCCCGGCGATGGCGGCGTAGTCGTACCCGACCAGGTCCCGTAGCACGACCGCGGCCCGCACCTCCGGCGCCAACGCCGCCAGGGCGGCGTCGAGGTCGAGGCGGGCGGCGACGGCTTCAGTACCGTCGCCACGACGGGTGGAGCCGGTGACGTGGGTGCCGGTGCCGACGGCGGCGTCGGTCTCGGCCCAGGGGGCCGGGCGTCGAGCCCGTCGCCGGAGCTCGTCGAGGCAGGCGTTGGTGGCCACCCGATGGGCCCAGGTGGTGAAGGCGGCCCGGCCGTCGAAGCCGGACAGTCCCCGCACCACGGCGATGAGGGCTTCCTGGGTGGCGTCGTCGGCGTCGGCCTCGTTGCCGCACATCCGCCGGCACAGGGTCCGGAGGCGGTCGTGGTGGCGGAGCAACAGGGCCTCGAGAGCACCGGGGTCGCCGTCCTGGGCGGCCGCCACCAGGACCGCGTCCTCGTCGGCTGCTTCGGCCCGGCCCTCCTCACCGGCCGACAAAGGCCTGGTGGGCGACGGGATCGAGGCGTCGGGCGCGGCGACGATGGGATCAGGCTACGTCAGCTCGGACAGGCGCCGAGCTCGGCTGGGAGGCTCAGCCGATAGGCAGAGCCGTGGCCCGAGCGGCCCGCCGGCGGAGCCGGCAAGAGCGGGAAGCAGAGGCTCGGTCTCGGCGGCACAGCCGCCGAGCTTGCGGGAACCTCGCCTATCCGCGGTACCACTCAGGTGCGGACCTCGGCTCCACCGAGCGCGGTGGAGAACCGGGGCCCGACGCTGCCGTCGCCCAGGTCGGTGATCCACACCAGTACGGCCCCGCCCGACTGTCCTCCCAGGTCGAAGGTGGCGTCACCTTCGATGCCCTCCTTGGTGTCCACCGGGTCACCCCATCCGGCCAGGTTGGCCGCCGGTCGCTCAGCCACGTACACCGCCGCCGCCCAGCCCTGGGTGGGCGAGGAGAGCGCCAGCTCGTCCAGCTCCGCGACCTCGGCCAAGCTGAGTACGACTCCTACACCATCTTTCAGGCCCCCCAGGTCAGGACTGTTGTACTTCTCGCTGGTCCACGCCGTCCCTGGATCGGGGTCGAGGAGGGCCGGAAGTTCGTCGTCGTGCTCGCCCCCCGAGCCGAAGGGATCGAACGACTCGACCCCGGTCACGGCGACCGCGGCGCTGGCACCCCCGGGGCGGCGCTCACCCACGACGTCGAACAGGTCCCGCCCCATGGTCGTTCGTCCCAGCAGGATCCCCACGACCGCCAGCGTGACCGCCACCACCACGATGAGGGCGGCCGGGACCAGCCACTGCCGCTCGGTTTGGACGAACCGGGGGGGCGGGCGCTCCGTTCCCGGCCCTCGGGCACCGGAACCGGCGGCGGCGCGCTCGGACGACGGCCTCGGGCGGGGTGGGGACCACGAGGTGGCGTCGGCGCCCGTCACCACCCCCGCCACGGTTCGGTCGTCGGCCGGCTCCACCTTGCGGAGGTCGACGTGTTCGAGGGCCGTGCACAGGGCCGAGGCCGAGGCGTAGCGGTCGGCGGGTCGACGGGCCATGGCCCGCACCACGATCTCCTCCAGGGAGCGGGGGATCCCGGCCTTGACCTGGCGCAGGCGCAAGGGCTCGGAGGTGAGACGGGCCACGGCGGTGGTGGTGGCGTTGTCGCCGCTGAAGGGGGCCCGGCCGCACAGCATCTCGTAGAGCACGACCCCGAGGGCGTAGACGTCGGAGCGGGCGTCGAGCGGGCTGCCCTCCACCTGCTCGGGCGAGAGGTACTTGGCCGTGCCCACCACCTGCCCTACCTCGGTCAGGTCGGCACCCTCCTCGGCCGCCTTGGCGATGCCGAAGTCGGCCACCAGCACGCGACCGTCGTCGGAGAGCAAGATGTTGCCCGGCTTGACGTCGCGGTGGACCAGGCCGTTGGCGTGGGCGTGTTCGAGGGCGTCGGCCACCTGGACGGCGATCTCGACGGCTCGGCGGGGGTGCAGCTGACCCTGGTCGTCGAGGAGGTGGCGCAAGGTGGTGCCCCGGACCAGCTCCATGACGATGGCCTCCACGTCGCCCTCACCGCAGGTGTCGTAGATGGAGACGATGTGGGGGTGCGAGAGCCGGGCGGCGGAGATGGCCTCCCGGCGAAAGCGGGCGACGAAGGCCTCGTCGGCGGCCAGGTGGGGAAGGAGGATCTTGACCGCCACCGGTCGGGTCAGGACGTCGTCGACGGCTTCCCACACCTCGGCCATCCCGCCCTGGGCCAAGCGGGCGACGAGCCGGTACCGCCCGCCGACGCGGGCGCCGGGCGCCATCGCGGCCGTAGCCGTGGGAGTGGGGGTGGGATCGGCCACGTCGCCTCTCACCGTACCGTCCGGGCGCTGGACAGCACCTGGCGCGACCCCAGCCCCGTCTCTCAGCCGTCCCGCCCGCGCTGAAAGGTCGCCCCCATGACCCGGGGACCGGCGTGGGTGCCGATGGTGGCGCCGATCTCACCCACGTGGATGCGATCCCGGGGGCAGATGGGAGCGAGGAGGTCGAGGAACTGCTCCACGTCGGGCGCCTGGCCGTGCATCACGGCCAGGTTCTCCACGGCACCGTGGCTGGCCACCCGCTCGGCCAGGAAGCGCAGGGCCTTGGTGCGGGTGCGGGGCTTGCCCGCCTCCTCCACGGCACCGGAGCTGACGTCGATCACCGGCTTGATCGACAGCAGGGTGCCGAGGAGCGCCTGGGCCCCCCCGACCCGCCCGCCCTTCTTCAGGTTGTCCAGGGTGTCGAGGGCGCAGTACACGTGGGTGCGGCTGGCCATGTCCTCCACCAGGGCGACGACCTCCTCGACGCCAGCCCCGCCGGCGGCTGCCCGGGCGGCGGCCAGCACCTGGCTCCCGAGGCCCCAGCTCACCGAGCGGGAGTCCACCAGGCGCACGTCGCCGGCACCTGCGAGCGCGTCAGCGCCGTTGCGGGCCGACTGCATGGTGGCCGACAGGCGGGACGAGATGTTGACGCACACCACGGCATCGGCCCCGTCGTCGAACAGGGAGCGGAAGGCCACCTCGAAGGCGCCCGGTGAGGGGGCGGCCGTCTCGGGCAGCGTGGCTGAGGCGGCCAGCTTGGCGTAGAACGCCCCCGGGGTCAGGTCCTGGCGGTCGACGTACTCGGTGTCGCCGAAGCGGATGGACAGCGGGACGATCTCGATCCCCAGCTCGGCCGCCAGTTCCTCGGGCAGGTCACAGGCGCTGTCGGTCACTACTCGTACGGACATGGTGTTCTCCCTCTCGACGTCACGAGTATGGCCGACCGGGGCTGAGGGACCGGGGGATCCAGGGCTGGCCGGTCTTCAGCGCCGACCGGGGAACCGGCGTCGCACGCCACCCTGGGCCCGGCCGAGGATCGCCACCAGGACCGGGACCTCGGGCAGTCCCAGGCGGGCACCGGCCACCAGGTAGGCCGCCGCCGCCGCCCCACCGCTGAGCGCCAGGGCCACCGGCGGGACCAGGTCGGGGCCGAGGGTGGTGACCAGGGCCCGCGCCCCGAGGGCCACCACCGTCGCCAGGCCGCCGGCCAGCACCACCCCCACGAGGTGGTCGCCGCCCAGGCGAACGGGACCGATCCGGGCGCGGAGGCGGCGCCGGAGCAGGGCCAGCTCGACCCAGGCCCCGGCCGCCGCAGCCAGGGCCAGGCCGACGGCGCCCAGGCGCAGGGCTGCAGTGGTGGCGTCGCGGAGCTCGGCCGGCAGGGGGCCGAGGGCAGGAAGGTCGCCGACCAGGTCGAGCCCGCTCGGGCCGGGGCCGACGAGGGCCACCCGGTCGAGCTGGAACATCAGGACCACGCCCAACACCGCGGTCAACGCCACCCGGGTGGCGGCGATGGTGGCGGGCGAGCGGGCGTCGCCCAGGGCGTAGAGACCGCTCTGGAGCACTCGGCTGGCGGTGGTGGCCACCAGGCCCAGGCTGAAGGCGCCCAGCACGTACCAGACCAGGCGGGTGTCGTCGACGCCGAAGCGCCCGGTCTGGAGCAGCGTGGCCACCACCAGGTCGCCCAGCACCAGGTAGGCGGCGGCGGCGGGCACGACGTAGAAGGCCACTCGGGCGAGGCCGTCGTCGAGGCGGGACCGCAGCGCCCGTCCTGGCTCCGAGCGGCGGGCACCGTCTCGGCCTCGGCCGTCGTGTTCATCCCGATCGTGGCCGTGGTCCCCGAGGCGGCTGAGCTCGGGGAGCTCGGCGGCGGCCACGCTCATGCCGAACAGGCTGATGGGCAGCAGGTAGAAGACCTGGGCGTAGCCGAGGGCGGCGACGGCGCCGGTGGCGAGGAAGCTGGCCAGGAACAGGTCGAGGTAGGCCGAGAGCTGGACCACCCCCCGGCCGGCGACGGCGGGGCCGAAGCGACGGGCCACGGTGCGCACCCCCGGTCGGCGGAGGCTGAGCGTGAGGCGCAACGGGCGCACGAGGGAGCGCACCGCCGACGCCTGGAGGCCGAGCTGGAGGAAGGCCCCGGCCAGGGCCCCCCAGGCCAGGGCCACGGCCAGCGACGACACGTCGAAGCCACGGGCGGCGGCGGCGACCAGCACGGCGATCTGGGCGGCGTTCCACAGCACGGGGGCCACGTAGGACAAGAAGAAGCGCCGGTGGCTGTTGAGCACGCCCAGGCACCAGGCCGAGAGCACGAGCAGGCCGATGCTCGGGGTCAGGATGCGCACCAGGGTCACGGTCAGCTCGAAGCGCGCGCCGGTGAACCCTCCGGCCAGCACCGTGGTGAGGGGGCGGGCGAAGACCACCCCCACGACCACGAGCACGGCGGCGGCGGCGGCGAGCAGGCCGGCCACGGCCCCGGCCACCCGACCCGCCTCTTCCTCCTCACCCTGGGCCAGCAGCCGGGCGTAGACGGGGATGAACGAGGCTGAGAGGACCCCTTCGCCCAGCAGGTTCTGCAAGAGGTTGGGGATGCGCAGGGCGGCCCGGAAGGCGTCGACGGCGAAGCCGGTGCCCAGCTGGGCGGCGATGACCCGCTCGCGGGCCAGGCCGGCGAGGCGGCTGAGCAGGATGCCGGCACCCACCAGGGCCGACGATCGCCGGGACGAGGGGATGTCGGTGGCGGGGCTCACGGAGCGGGAGGGGGGGCCACCAGGCGCTGGTCGCGCCGGGCCGAGCGCCAGTGGCGGGCCCACCAACCGCACAGGAAGAGACTGGCCCCGGCCGAGACCAGGATCCCCACCCCCGAGAGGGAGAAGGAGCGGATGGTGAGCAAGGCGGTGGCCACCTCGAGGCGGCCATCGGGGGAGCGCAGGTCGATGCGCAGGGGGAAGTCCCCTGACGTGCGGGCCTCGACGGGGACCATGACGGGGGTGCTGCCCGGTTCGAGCTCCAGCGGGATGAGCGCCCGGCCTGTCGTCGTGGGTTCGCTCCCGACGAAGTCGAGCTTGTCGCTTTCGAGCGCCAGCGTGACCTCGACGGCGACATCGAGGTCGTTGATGAGGGTCAGGGGGATGGTGGCCTCGCGCGACGTGAGGCGAAAGCTCCCTTCGCTGAGGATCGTGACCGCCCCCAGCCGGTCATCGATGACCTGGCGGGCGCCGTGGCGATAGGCGGCTGGGGCCGGATCGGCGAGTGACGCCGCTGAGGAGACCAAGAGCAGTCGCTGGACCAGGTCCACTGCGGGGTGGGTGGGTTCGACCACGGTGGCGAAGCTGGCCAGGTCGGCTTGGAGCTGGCGGAGCTCGGCGCCGTCGACGGTGGGAGCGGCCGGCGTTCGACGGGGCACCAGGGTTCGGACCAGTTCGTCGCCGGTCGCCACCGAGGCCCGCGGCACCTCGTCGAACAGCCCGTCGATGGTGACCGGGCGCACGACCGAGCCGGAGGCGAGGGCGGGCAGGGCGGTGGCGAGGAGGTCGGCCGACGGCGCCCACTGCGGTGGCGGCAGGACGACGACGCCCCGGTCGAGGCCGGGGGAGTCATAGGCCAACACGGCCAGGTCGGCCAGCAGGTGGTGGGCCCCGAGCACCGGGTCGTCCCCCGTGAAGTGGGATTGCAGCTGGGGGTCGACCACGGCCGCCTCCACCAGCCGTCCTTGGGCATCTTCCACCAGGAAGGGGTTGGCCAGGGTCAACGGTCGCTCGAGCGGTGCCAGGGAGTCCTCGGGCAGGACCAGGCGCTCGACATCAGCTGCGCTGGCCAGCGTGACCCCGTCGAGGGGCTCCTGGCTCACCCAGGTCTGGCGATCGGCCCGGCCGACCAGGCGCTCGACCACGGCCGCGCCCCGGTCGCGCTGGGCGTCGACCACATCGCCCGCCTCGCTGGCCAACAGGGCGGCGGTGTCGATCTCGACGTAGGGGCCGGCCACAACCTGGCCGGCGGTGGCAGCCGCAGCCAGCTGTTCGAGGACGTCAGGGGCGGCGACGGCCAGGGCGTCGAGGGTCTCAGGCCGGGGCACCATGGTCAGGGGCGCCTCGGCGGTCCCGACCGCGGCGGTGACGGTGGCCAGCGCCTCCTCGGCCGGATCATCGAAGGCCGTCGTCCCATCGGGCTGCAGGGCCGGGGGGGCGGCGACGGGCTGGACCCAGGCGACCGCCAGCGGGCGGGCGTCGTCCCCCCGGGAGCGCACCAGGTGGGTGGTGAAGCTGTCCACCTCAGTGCCGGCCTCGGTGTCACGCAGCACCACGCGCACCGGGTGGACGCCGGCCTCGGACAGCACGAGGCGGTCGTCGTCGGTCGCACCGCCGGATGGGCCGGCGGTGACGGGGATCACCATCCGCACGGCGCCGCCGCCGTCGAGCTCGATGTCGGCCAGAGGGGTGGGGTCCCGGCGCCACCGTTCGTCACCGAGGAGGCGGCCCTCGAGCGTCCGGTTGAACTGCGAGCGTGAGGTGACCGCCTCGTGCACGCTGACCTCGAAGACAAGTGCCTCCGGGCGGCGGACGCCGGCCAGGTCGACACGCAGCTCGAAGGCCCCTTCGGGCTCGACCCACGGCGTCTGGGAGGCGAGGGTGATGCGCCCGCCCGGGCTGGTCGCGGCGATCTGGCCGGGGGGGCTGTTCGGGGTGGCCCCGGCCGGGGCCACGGCGGCGACGCCGGCCGCGAGCAGGAGCACGACGACGATGACGAGGTCCTTGCCGGCGAGACCCGCCGGTCGCCGCCACATCAGGGTGTGAGCTCGCGGTCCCCGAGGCGTCGGGTGAGCACGGCCAGGCCTGAGGGCTCGAGCCGGAACCCCAGGTGCTGGTAGAGCCGCAGCGCCCGCTCGTTGCCCACCTGGGTGTTGACCACCGCCCGGTCGGCACCTCGTCGCCGCATCCAGGCCAGACCGTCGAGGACGAGGGCCCGGCCGAGGCCCCGGCCCTCCCAGGCCGGGTCGACGGCGAGGCGCTGCACGTAGCCCCGGGTGCCGGACCGGCCCGCTACGGCGTAGCCGAGGACGCGCTGGCGGTCCACGACTCGGAACCGGGCGTGGCGGGTGGCGGCCAGGGCCTCGGCCAGGCCGGCGTGGTCGAGACGCCAAAAGGGCGGGAAGGCCAGGGCGTCGACGGCCAGGACCTGGTCACGGTCGCGCCGACGGCCGGTCCGGATGGGTGCGGCCGAGGCGAGGGGGAGGGAGTCCAGGTGGCGCGACAACAGGTGGAGCTCCTCGCGCACCTCGAAGCCCGCGGCCAAGAAGCCCCGCTGCTCGGGAGCACCGAGGGCACCGGTGACCACCTCCACGTAGCCCTGGCGGGCCAGGACCTCACAGCAACGGCGGACCATCGAGGCGCGGGCCGGGGGCGTCTCGGCCACCGGGGCCACATAGGCCAGGTGTTGGTCTCCCCGCCAGGGGCCGACCCGGAGACGCTCGGTCCCCCAGCGCACGACGCGCAGTCCGGGCATGGCATGTGAGGGTACGACCTGGGGGAGTCATCGGGGCGCCACGCGAACGAGCCGCCCGGGGGAGGGGCGGCTCGTTCTCAGGGGGATCTGCAGGCGGGACCGGTCGACCACAGCGACTGGGCGGGGTCGCCACTGCGGCCGTCCCGGTCCCACCTTCTACTCAGGTATCGACGGGTACCCGTCAGACCTTGAGCACTTTCTCGGGATTCCTTCCGACCGGTCCACCGGGACGAGATCTTCGCCGTCGTCGGGCCCGGCGCAGCGGGCACGACCACGGCCCCGGTCCGACGCTGCCGGTAGCGTTACCCCGTGATCCCCGAGCGGCTGCGGCCGGTGCTGGCCGAGGTGGCGCCGCTGGCCGAGCGCTTCACCGCCGCCGGCCACCACCTCTACCTGGTGGGCGGGACGGTGCGCGACCTCCTGCTCGGGCGGGCCCTGGAGCACATCGACTTCGACTTCACCAGCGACGCCCGTCCCGAGGAGATCGAGGCGGCGGTCCGACCCTGGGCCGACGCCGTGTGGCTCCAGGGCAAGCGCTTCGGCACCATCGGCGCCCGGCGCGGCGGGCGCGACTACGAGATCACCACCCATCGAGCTGAGGCCTACCGCCCGGACTCCCGCAAGCCCGACGTCGTGTTCTCCACCGAGGTCGAGGCCGACCTGTCCCGGCGCGACTTCACTGTCAACG
>JAUJLZ010000041.1 GCA_030447125.1 Acidimicrobiales bacterium | reverse complement strand
TCTACGGAGGCTTCGAAGACGAACTGGTCATCGTGGCCGACGAGGTCATCCAAGAACCGGCGGTGACCGACCAGAGTACGACGACCATGGCCACCGGCTGAGACGAAAGGACCGACCAGCCCTCGGCTACAGCATCTGCAACAGGGCCGGGAAGGTGAGGGGCGAGACGTCGCCCGACCGGCCCAGCACCTGGTTGAGTCCTGCCTGCACCTGCGTGCCGTGGTGGACCAGGGCCTCGGTCAGATCTCCGAAGGTGCCCCTGCGACCGGCCACGTCCACCACCACGGCGAACAGCTCCTCGGGGGTGGCGCCCGGCCGCTCCCGGGTGAGGTTGTCCAACACGAAGCGGTAGTTGCTCAGGGCCAGGCTGAAGGAGTCGTGCAGGCTGAAGAAGCGCCACAGCTGCTCGCCGTCGAGGTGGTCACCCAGACGGCTCCGGCTGGCCTCGGCTCCGGCACCGGTGAGGATGGCCTCGATGGTGCGGGCGATGAGGCGGGTGGGGGCGGCGCACACCCGCTGGGTCTCGGTACGGCGGAACTGGCCGTGAGACTCGGCAAAGGCCATCACCTCGTCGGTGGTCACCGGCGTGGTCGCCTCCCTATCGTCGTTGAGCATGGCCACCGCACCGGAGAACAGCCCCCTGCTGGCCTTGAAGATCGAAGCGATGAACGTGGGCAGGCCACCATGGGCAGGAACCTGTCCCTGCGCCCGATGGAACAGCACCAGCGGCAGGGTGCTGCCCAAGTTGGCCACGTCGATCAAACTGCCGAGACTGCCCCGCCCGGGCGTGGGCAACGCCACCGTTCGCAGTTCGGCCAGCCAGGCGAAGCCGTGGAGCACGTCGGCCAGGTCACGGCGCAGCGCGTCGTAGGCCGAGACGTTCATGTTCCCTCCCAGGCGCGAGGGCGAGTCGGCGTAGTCGCAGCGGACCTCGCGCATGGCCACCCCCGCCCGCTTCGCCCGCTTCTGGGCCTGCCGGGGCGCCGAGTCCTCCAACAGCAGGCGCCCGTGCTCGTCGGTCTGGTCCCCGATGGTGAGCAACTCGGCCAGGCGAAGACCTCGGCGAGGGGCGGGGGTGCCCGCCCCCGACGCTGCGGGCCCGGCCACGCCTGGTAGTACACCATGGGTCATGCACCCCCACAAGGCGGCCTCACGGTGGTGACGCCACCGCGTTCGCTGCGCCTCGAGCCCCAGACCGGCACGGCCCTGGCCCTCGATCGGGGCCAGACGCTGCGGGTGCGCTCCCCCACCGGCGAGCAGGTGGCCGACCTCATGGCCTTCGCCCGCACCGCTGCGGGCATGGCCGATCCCGGCGAGTGGCTCTCCTCGGGTCGCACCATCGACTACGCCATGAGCATCTACGCCGGGATCGGCACGACCTTGTACTCCAACCGCAGCTCGCCCCTGCTCACCATCACCCACGACACCGCCGGGCGCCATGACCTCCTGCTGGCGCCGTGTTCGGAGGAGATGTTCGAGCGCCTCTACGACTCCCTGGGCCACCCGAGCTGCCTGGGCAACCTGGCGGTCCACCTGGCCCCCTTCGGCATCTCCGCCGAGCGCATCCCCACCACCTTGAACCTGTTCATGGTGGTCACGCCTGACCCCGTCACCGGCCGGGTCACCATCGAGGTACCCAGCTGTGGGCCCGGGGACCACGTCGATCTTCGGGCCGAGACCGACCTCATCGTGGGGGTGACCGCCTGTTCGGCCGAGCTCACCAACAACGGGACCCTCAAGCCCATCGAGATCGACGTGCTCGACCCCACACCGAACTACGAGGGGGACGCGCCTCCGTCTCCGTCGCCGTAGCCCTCCGCCCAGTCCCGCTCCTCGACGTCCCAGTCGATGCCACCGGACGCGTTCGACTGCACCGTGAGGTGCGTCATCTCCGAGTCGGGAGCGGCGCCGTGCCAGTGCCACTCGCCCGGCATGGTGGCGACCACGTCACCCTCCTCCACGGTGAGGCGGCCCGTCTCGCCGCCCACGATCCCCCGCCCGGACACGATGTGCAGGAGTTGGCCCGAGCTGTGTACGTGGGGCCGGGTTCGGCCACCGGCGCGAAAGTGCACGGCGAAGATGGTCGGACCGTCGGGGAAGGGGTTGGGCAGGCGCTGGATGTGGGCTTCTCCCTGGAAGTACTCGGCCAGCTCGGCGGGCGGCTCGCCCACGGTGTCGTCGATGCGCTCCAGCTCCACGTTGCCTCCTCGGTCGACGTTGCCCTGTTCCTAGCAGGGACGCCTCGATGTATGCGTCCCGGGGAACTTTGCCGCCCTCGGAGACGTCCAACGGTCATGCGCAGAACCACCATGCTCATCGCCGTCAGCGTCCTCCTCCTCGCCGTGGCCTGTGGGGCTGACCAGGAGGTAGTGACCGGGGATACCGACCCCAGTGGATCCGACCTGCCCGAGTCCGGTCGACCGGGGGGCCCCGTCGCCGACCTCGTGGTCAGCGTCGACGTGGGTGGGGGGTTCCTCCCTCGCGGCCAGTCCTTCCGCACGGTCCCCCAGGCCGTCGTCTACGAGGACGGCACCACCCTGGCGCCCGGCGCGACCATCACCATCTATCCCGCCCCGGCCCTGCCGGCGGTGACCAAGGGTCGCGTCGATGGGGACATGGTCGAACAGCTCGTCGCCGCCGCCGCTGACGCCGGCCTGCTCGACGAGAACGAGGAGGACTTCGGGGAGCCGACGATCGCCGATGCGGCTACGACCACCATCACGGTGGTGGCCGACGGCAAGACCCACGTCACCTCCGTCTACGCCCTCGACGGCCTGGGCGGCCTCGGCCCCATGCCGGCGGGTGTCACCACCGACCAGCAGCAGGCCCGGGACCGGGTGAGCGACTTCGTCCAGTTCGTCTCGCGCACGGTGGTGGGGGCCGGAGGTGAGCCGTACGTCGCCGAGCGCTACCGGCTGCTTCCCCTGGCCCCCGACCAGGAGGTCGATCTGGCGGTGGAGCCCGACACGCGCGACTGGCCCTTCCCCGACGTGGCCCTGCAGGAGGGCGAGTGCACGGCGGTCTCCGGCGAGCAGGCTGACGAGCTCCACGACGCCCTCGCGTCGGCCAGCGAGATCACCCGGTGGCGGACGGCGTCAGGCCAGACCTTCGTCCTGTCGGTGCGCCCCGTGCTGCCCCACGAGCCCGCATGCCCCGAATAGGCGATGCGGGTCTCCCGAGTCGGCTAGGAGAGCCCGGGGTAGCTTGGCCACATGGCCAAGCTGACCGACAAGCACATCGAGCTCCTGCGTCGACCGGTGTTCGCCCACGTGGCGACAGTGATGCCCGACGGCACCCCCCAGTCGACCCCCGTGTGGATCGACACCGACGGCGAGTCGGTGGTCTTCAACACGGCCAGGGGTCGGACCAAGGCCCGCAACATCGAGCGCCAGCCGACGGTGGCCATCTCGGTGGTCAACGACGAGAACCCCTACGAGATGCTCCAGCTCCGGGGCCGGGCCGAGCTCATCGACGAGGGCGCCGATGCCCACATCGACACCATGGCCAAGAAGTACCTGGGCCAGGACAGCTACCCGTTCCGCCAGCCCGGCGAGCAACGGGTCATCGTGCGGGTGACGCCGGAGTCCGTCGTCGGCTGAGTGACAGCCCTGTCCCGGCTCTCCCGGGACCTTCTCAGCGCCCCCGTCGCCTCGGCGTCGGTGGCTGCCCCGCCCGTGCCGCTAGCTCGGCTCGGGTCCGGGCCGGGGCGTTCCCGCCACCCCGCTTGGCCCCTGGGCGGCCGGGGCGCCCCTGGCTGGTGGACGCAGACCCCTTGGCCGGACCGTGGTTCGGGCGGCCACCCTTGCCCCGCGGACGGGCGGGTTCGGCCACCACGACCGGGGGGGCGACGTACGGTGCAGGCGGGCCCGTCAGGGCGACGACCTCGGCCGCGCCGGGGCGTACCGTCACGGTGGTCGGCCGGATGCCGGCCTGCTTGGCGAGCGTGCGCACGTCGCGAGCCTGGTCGGGAAGCGCCAGGGTGATCACCGTGCCCCCGGCCCCGGCCCGGGCGGTGCGGCCCGAACGGTGCAGGTAGGCCTTGTGCTCCGTGGGCGGGTCCACGTGGACCACGAGGGCGATGTCGTCGACGTGGATTCCCCGGGCGGCGATGTCGGTGGCCACGAGCACCTTGGACCTGCCATCGGAGAACGCCGAGAGGTTGCGCTCCCGTACCCCTTGACTCAGGTTGCCGTGGAGCTCGACGGCAGGGATGCCCGCCGCAGTGAGCTGCTTGGCCAGCTTCTTGGCGGTGTGCTTGGTGCGCATGAACAGCAGACTGCGCTCTTGGCCGGCGGCGAGCTCGTGGATGACGGCCTGCTTGTCGGCCGCGGTGACGGCGAAGACGTGATGGGTCATCGTCGACACCTGCGCCACCGCCGAATCGACCGAGTGGGTCACGGGGTGGTCGAGGTAGCGCTTGACCAAGACGTCGACGCCGTTGTCGAGCGTGGCCGAGAACAGCATCCGCTGGCCCCGCTCGGGCGTGCGGTCGAGGATGCGTCGCACCGCAGGCAGGAACCCGAGGTCGGCCATGTGGTCGGCTTCGTCGATCACGGTGAGCTCCACCGCCGACAGGTCACAGTGCCGCTGACCGATGAGATCCTCAAGCCGTCCCGGGCAGGCGATCAGGATGTCGACGCCCCGCGACAGGGCCCTGACCTGAGGGTTCTGGCCAACGCCGCCGAAGACGACGGTGGCCGTCAGGCCGGCCGTCTCGGCCAGTGGCTTGACGACTGCCAGCACCTGGTTGGCCAGCTCACGGGTGGGCACCAGCACGAGGGCTCGAGCCTGGCGCGGACGGCGGGCGCCGCCGGCCAGGCGGGCGACCAGGGGAAGGCTGAAGGCGAGCGTCTTGCCGCTGCCCGTGCGGCCCCGGCCCAACACGTCCCGGCCGGCAAGGGTGTCAGGCAGGGTCGCCACCTGAATCGGGAACGGCGCCTCGATCCCCTGCTGGGCGAGCGGGGCGACCAGCCAGGCCGGGACACCCACATCGGCGAAGGTGACGACCTCGGGGGGCGAGGTGCGCTGCTCGCCTGAGGCGGGGCGAGGGGTGCTCGGTGGTGCTGGTTGGTCGTGTTGGGGACGACCTCGGGACCTGCTGAGCGCGTCGTCGACGTGGGCAGAACGATCCGAAAGCGCAGGCCGGCGACGGCGACGGGGGGCAGTAGACGTGCTCATGAAAGGGTCCTTCTCATCGGGGGGCTCCGTAGCGCTTGCGCATCTCGCGCCGCGCCCGGGCTGACTCCGGTGATCCCGGCACGCCCGGCACCCGTGATCACGGGTGTGCCCGAAGCCTACCGGGCGACCGAGCCCGTCCCCTCACCGGCCCTGTCGATCGTCCCGGCCGTCACTCCTTGTTGAGCTTGCCGATGGCCTCGCTGATGTCGTTCGGCGAGTTGAAGTCCTCGGCTTGAAGCTGCTCGAGGGTGGACACGACGTCGTCATCGGCCCCCTGGTCTCGAGCCGTGCTGACGATGTCCTGCTTCGATGCCGGGTAGTCGACGCCGCTGAGGAACTTCTGGACCTGGATGGGGTTGACGGCCATGGCGTTGTCCTACCCCTTGTGGCTCGCCTCATCCCGCTGGGTGGACGCCGTCGTGTCGAGGATGACCCGGACCGTCTCCTCGGGCCGGTCCCAGTGGGGAAAGTGCCCGCAACGTTTGAGCCAGTGGAGCTTGGCGTCGGGGAACCCTTCCGCTGCTCGGCCAGCCTGGCGGGCGAGGGTGACCCGATCACGCCGTCCCCAGACGATCACCATCGGCTGGCGGGCACTGCCTGCGGGCATCCCCTGTTGGCGCGGCCCCAGCACCAGGTCCTTGAGCACCTCGTCGAACACCGCCGTAGCGGCGAAGCTCCGCATCTCCGCCAGCGCGGTGTCGGCGGGGACCAGCCAGGGGCGACTGGAGAGCTGGAGGAGCAGTGCGCTGCGGCCCACGGGGTTGGCGGTGATGGCCGGGAGGAGCGGGCGGAGCAGCCGGACGAGACGAATGGAGGCTCCGAGCGTGGCCCCCAGGTAGTACGCGCCCGCCCGGTTCCAGAAGCCACCGGGATCCAGGGCCACGACGGCCCCAGCGTGCCCACGTCGGGCAAGCTCGAGGACCAGTCGGGCCCCCACCGAACTACCGACGAGATCGACGTCCTCGAGCCCTTCGTCGGCGATGAAGCCCTCGAGAGCATCGACCAGGCTGGCCATGGTCGTGGCCCCCGGAAGCGGCGGGCTCTGCCCATGGCCAGGAAGATCGACGGCAATGACCTCACGATGCTCGACCAGCGCCCCCAGGATTGGTGACCAGGACTCGGAGTTCGACCCGAGCCCGTGCACGAGGAGCAGGTTCGGGCCGGAGCCCTGTCGGCGATGGAACATCGCTCCGTCCTACCCCCGTCCTACCCCCGTCCTACCCTTCGTTCAACTGAGCTCGGCGAGTTGGTCGTCGGAGCGCTGGCCGTGGAGCGCCGTCCCGTTGCATCGCGGCCTCGCGCTACGACGGTGGTTCGCCGCTTGACGCCACGAGCACGAGGAGCCTGGGCAAGGTCTTCACGTAGGCGTCGAGGATCGCGGCCTGTGCCGGGGCGGCATCACCGATCCCGGCAGAGTCGAGAGCAGTGGGCGAGGCGACCACAGGCCACCGGTACGAGCGGGCGTTGGCCACAGCACGCTCCTGCAGCCGCTCCGCTGCTTCCCTCGTTTCCGCCACCTGGGGATGAAGGGACGACCACGCCAGCTCCAACAGCCCCTCGCCTGCCAACGCCCTCCAGATGCTGTTCACGATGGGCGTCCCGAGCGCTTGGCGGATCTCGCCGTACGTCGACCAAGCGTCCAGCTCCCACTGCGATGGCACCGGGCGCTCCGGCCGGACCTCCGCCGCTGGAGGCGGGGCGTCCGGACTGGCCTGGTCACCCTGCATCCGGCCCTCCAGGGCCTCGAGCAGACCGGCGGACAGCAGCAACATGCGCCCGAGCGGCCCCACGAACCGACCGAGCGCCTCACGGACGTCGTGATCCGAGGGAGGCGTGGCCGCCCTGCGGCAGCCCTCAGCGAGGGACGCGGCGGTGTCCCGGAAGGCCGGCTCGGCGAGGGCGTGGGAGGCCTGGTCCCAGGCCAGCACCAGATACGCCGGACAGGTAGCCAGCGACTTGAACAGGCTCGGGACGAACGGCATCGAGCCGAGGATCTGCCGGTATACCGCCGCCACCCGTCCCGTGGCCTCGTGCTCCTCGACCATCGGGTAGATGGCAAAGGGCGATGTGAGATCGCTTCCCATCGAGCACTCCCGTTCGTCGTGGGTCGTCGTCGCCGGCATGGTCCGACCGACGTCAGGCCATGCTCGTCTCCCGCACCAGCTCGTTGATCGCCGCGGCCACCTCAGCGGGGTGATCCTCCGGGGTCCAGTGCTTGGCGCCGTCGATCCGGCGCAGATCGGTCCCGAGATCGCTGGCGAAGCGTGCCCCGTACCGCACCTTCTGGAACTGGTCGGCTGCACCCCACACCACCCGGCTCGGGACCCCCAGCCGGGGGAGATCGTCCTGTACGGCGAGGGTGTCACGGACGTCGAGCGAGCGGACCTGGCGGATCATCGCCGAGGCCCCGCCGTACTCGGCGTAGTTCCTCCAGTGCAGACCCAGCGACTCTCGCGCGCAGCGTGCGTCGTCGTGGCCCAGGCGGATGAGCGACGCGAAGGCCAAGCGAAACAGGCGGTCGGGGAGACGCTCGACGAAGCCGCCCATCGCCCCCATTGCCTTCACGGTGGGAATCGGCCACGAGTCGTAGCCCACGGCGTTGGTCAGCATGAGTGCGGCGCAGCGCTCGGGTGCACGGACAGCGGCGATCTGCAGGACGCCCCCACCGAGGTCGTGACCGGCGAACACAGCTCGCTCGATGCCCAACTCGTCGAGCCACGCCAGCAGGTGGTCGGCCTGGCGATCCACGGAGATGTCACGACCGACACCAGCCGGGATGCTCTGGCCGTAGCCGACCATCTCCCAAGCAAGCGAGTGACCGCCGACGAGGGGCGTGACGTGGCGCCACAGCGAGGGCGAGGTGGGGATGCCATGGACGAGCACGACGGGGAACCCCTCGCCGTGGTCCTCCCACCGCATCGGGATTCCCCGCACGGTCGTCTTCTTCGATTCCATGGGTCAAATCCCTCCATCTTCGTGGATGGCTCCTACCTGCTACTGCGGCGCCCTCCCCATCCCGAGCTCGTCCTTGATCTTCTCCCCGAGCTGGTGGGCCATGGCGCCGCCGATGACGCTTTCGTCGGGATCGGCCACGGTGCCACCTTCGGGAGGGTCGAACAGCAGGCCCTCGGCATAGGGCGCGGGGCGTCCCATGACGAAGGCGGCCGACGTCTCGGCGTAGAAGCGTCGGGCGTCATCCACCGTGCGGGTACCGGCGATGATCTCCGTCGCCAGGTTGATGGTCAAGGTGTTGTAGGCCTCATGGTCACAGCGAGCACCGATCTCACCGGTGGTGCGGTCGAGCAGGACGCTGCCGTCGAAGGCGAGGAGTTCGGACGCCTTGGCGGCGGGCACCGCGTAGTCGACGTATTGGGTGAGGTAGTCGGTGTGAGGAGTCGGAAAGTTGTGGATGGCCTCGTCGGCGGTGAGCTCCATCCGGCTCCACGGACCGATCCGATACCAGAACAGCTTGGTGGGCGTCGCCTCGTTGGGAGGACCGTAGTGGTCGAGGATCTTCTCCGCCGCCTTCCTCGGCGCCTCTGGCCAGCGCTCGATGATCGCCTGGGCTTCGTCCAGACCGACGCTTTGCTCGGGACCGAGCTCGGTGCGTGTCGCCCCTTCGGCCTTGAGGCGGTTGGCGCTCGCCTTGCTGGTGGCCAGCGACGCGGCTCGTTCGTGCGTCGCCATGTCCAGGTTGTCGTCCTTGGATCCCATGGGCATCCTTTCCTCGGCGTCGCAGACCCCTACCCCGACGGAGCCACACCAAGGCCGACGGTCGCGGACCGGCGCTCGGCGTCACCTCCCCGCGCACGTGGCGCTGGGCGCTGGGGGTACCGTGACGCCCCATGGGATGGTCGCCGCCGCCGCCTGGTCCGTTCCGTCGTGAAACCTGGCGTAGCCCTCTACGAGGTGCGTGGCTGTCGTCGGTTCTCGGGCTGGTGCTGCTTCCGGGCATCACCATCGTGGCCCTCACCGGCCTGGTCTCCTACGCCGCGTACGATCCGCGCCTCGGCGCCAACGACCTCACGCCCGGACGAGGCCTGCTCGGCTTCTACCTGTTCGACTGGGTGACGTCGCCGGCGTGGCTGTACCGGGCGACCCAGGGCACCCACGTGATCCTCGGCATCGTGTTGGTGCCGGTGCTGCTGGCCAAGCTGTGGTCGGTCGCCCCCAAGCTCTACAAGTGGCCACCGGTCACGTCGCTGGCCCAGGCGTTCGAGCGGTTGAACATCGCCTTGATCATCGGAGGGTCGCTGTTCCAGTTCGCCACCGGGATCCTCAACGTCCAATACGCCTACATCTGGGGCTTCTCCTTCTACGACGCCCATCTCTACGGAGCCTGGGTCCTCATCGGCGCGTTCGTGACCCACGTCGCCATCAAGCTGCCGACCATGAGGCGGTCGCTCAAAGAGCGCAGCATCGACCAGGTGCCCGAGCCGCCCGACCCTGACGAGTTGGCGCCGACGAAGCCAGGTCGGGTCTCGTTGTCCCGGCGCGGCCTGCTCGGGCTCGTCGGCGGCGCCTCCGGTCTGTTGTTCATCCTCACCGTGGGCCAGGCGACGGGAGGCCCGCTGCGACGACTGGCCCTCCTCGCCCCTCGGGGCCGCACCTATGGCGAGGGACCGAACGACTTCCAGATCAACACCACCGCCGAAGAGGCGGCCATCAGCGAGGCGGACACGGGACCGTCGTGGCGGCTGGAGCTGGTGGGTGCCAGCCGCCTGGTGCTGGCGCGAGACGACCTGCTGGCCCTGCGCCAGCACACCGAGGACCTCCCCATCGCCTGCGTGGAGGGGTGGTCGACCGAGGAGACGTGGTCGGGCGTGCGCTTGGTCGATCTCGCCGCCCTCGTCGACGCCACCGAGGCCCGAGCGGTGCTGGTCGAGTCCCTGCAGGAGGGCGGGCCGTTCAGCCAGGCCACGTTGAGCGGTGACCAGCTCCGAGACCTGCAGTCGTTGCTCGCCCTGCGCGTGAACGGCGCCGAGCTTTCCCTCGACCACGGCTTTCCGGCCCGGGTCATCGTCCCGGCGAACCCCGGAGTACGCAACACCAAGTGGGTGCGCCGGCTCACCTTCGACGATGGCAGTTGACGAGCAGGGGGGCCGCTTCTGGCGGTGGTACGGCGCCGGGCCTCGCCACCTCGCCGCCATCGCCGTCAACGCCGCCATCAGTGGCTACGCCCTGTCGAGGATCGTCGGCGTCCCCCGTTGGGGCGAGATCCTCGCCTGGCTGGGCGGCGCCGTCGTGTTCTACGACTTCGTCCTCTTCCCGTTGCTGGTGGTGGCCGACGGGTTGATGCGCAAGGTAGCCGGGCACGGGCCGGCCCCGAGGATGCCGTGGCTCAACTACGTGCGGCTGCCGCTGGCGTTGTCGGCCCTGCTCCTGCTCGTGTTCTTCCCCCTCGTGCTACGCCAGCCGGCGGATGCCTACAGGCTCAACACTGGCCTCTCCATCGATCCCTACCTTGGGCGCTGGCTCGCCGTCACCGGCGCCTTGCTGGTTGGCTCCGCCGCGCTGTACACCTTTCGTCTCCTCCGATCATCTCGTTCCTGACCCACCAGAGGGGCGACCGCCCGGCGCCACCAAAGCTCGGTGCACCAGCGCGGCCCGCACTTGCCAGTGGTCGACCACGTCGAAGCCCGCCTCGGAGGGATCACCTCCAGGACGTCGACCGACGGCACCACCTCTCGGCCACGACGCCAGCGGAGAGGTCGAACCGGGCACGATCATCGGCTACGTGGGTGACTCGGCAAGGTAGCCGGGTATCAGCGGCAGGCAGCACGGCGAGCTGAAGGAGATGACCCCG